>JAAAPG010000079.1 GCA_009908405.1 Alphaproteobacteria bacterium
TTTCAAGGCGACCACGTCATCTGCATCGCGCGCGCGGGTCAGCCAGTCGTTGTTGGTGTGCTGTTCGAGCGAGTCCAGAAGCCGCTTGGGAGAGCCGAATTCCAGCTTGGCATTGCGCCATTGCAGTTTGCGCACGGGCAGGAATTTATGGGTTTCGATGGCCTCTATCACCTCGTCATCCAGCGGGCGCGCTTCGCCGGTCACGCCGAAGGACCCGTCATTCTGGTAACGGCCCGCGCGGCCCGCGATCTGGGCCAGCTCATCGGGGTTCAACTGCCGCATCCGCCGCCCGTCGAATTTGCGCGTGGCGGAAAAGGCGACATGCTTGATGTCCAGGTTCAGGCCCATGCCGATGGCATCGGTCGCCACCAGGTAATCCACGTCGCCATTCTGATACAGTTCCACCTGCGCGTTGCGGGTGCGCGGGCTGAGCGCGCCCATCACCACCGCGCAGCCGCCTTTCTGGCGGCGGATCAGTTCGGCGATGGCATAGACATTTTCAACACTGAACCCGACGATGGCGCTGCGCGCGGGCATCCGGCTTAGCTTTTTCGAACCTGTATAGCTGAGCTTCGACATCCGCTCGCGCCGGTTGAACTGCACGCCGGGCACCATGGCGGCAATCGCGCTGCGCATCGTGTCGGACCCCATGAACAGCGTTTCATGCAGGCCGCGCGCGTGCAGCAGCCGGTCGGTGAACACATGGCCACGATCCGGGTCGGCGCAGAGCTGGATTTCGTCGATGGCGACGAAATCGGCGCCAATCTCCAGCGGCATCGCCTCGACGGTGCAGACCCAGTATTGCGTGCGGTCCGGGACAATGCGTTCCTCGCCGGTCACAAGGGCCACGCAATCAGGGCCGCGCAGGGCCTTGATCCGGTCATACACCTCGCGCGCCAGCAGACGCAGCGGCAGGCCAATGACGCCCGTGCGATGCGCCAGCATCCGTTCGATGGCGTAATGGGTTTTGCCGGTGTTGGTCGGCCCGAGAACCGCCACCACCCGCGCATTCGCGCGCATATTCATGGGCCTTGCCCCTTCGCAACCTCAGAGCGTGACGCCCTGCACGGCCTTGTCCAACCGTTCCACCGCGGCTTTTACGTCGTCGCGGTGCGGATGTATAGTCAGGACGCGCTGCATGACCTCCAGCGCCTGATCGGGGTGGCCGAAATCTTCAAGAATACGCCCCAGCCCCATCATCGCCAGGAAATGCTGCGGGTTCAGCGCCAGGGCATATTCCAGATCGGCCAGCGCAAGCCCCAGCCGCCCGGCCATGAACCACGCCGTTGCGCGCGCGTGCCAGCCTTCGGCAAAGTCAGGCGCATGGTCGATCACGGCGGAGAAATGCTCGATCGCGGCCTCTGTCTGCCCGTCGCGCATGGCGTCGCGCCCGCGCTGCAGCAGCAGGTCCACGCTGGCAGAGCCGGAGCGCGACCAGATCCGGGTGATCTGCCGTTCGATTCGTTTCCAGCGTTCTTGCGACGGGTCGGCCAGCCGGTCCAGCAGCACTTGCGGATCATCGGTCGGCGTATCTTGGGCAAGCACGGGGGACGCGCCCATGAGCGCTGCCGCCACGACAAGATTGAGTATGGATATTCGAACCGTCATAGTGAAACTGTAACGCAACGGCGCTGCGAATCCAGCGCGCATCGATCACAAATCCGGAGCACACCCATGAGCGAGATCATCACCCACGCCATAAAGGCGCTGAACGAGAAGCTGACCGACGGCTTTGACGGCACGGCCAAGTTCCAGATCGAAGGCGAAGGGTCCATCATGCTGGACGAATCCGGTGTTCGCGAAGGCGACGAGGACGCGGAGGTGACCATGATCGCCAGCACCGACACGTTTCGCGGGATCCTTGATGGCAGCGTGAACCCGACCATGGCCTTCATGTCGGGCGATCTGAAGATCGAGGGCAGCATGGGTGCGGCCATGAAACTGGGTAGCGCGCTGAGTTGAACGCGCCGTTTCACGCCGATATCGCCGATGCGCCCGTGCCCGCACGGGTTGACTGGCTGACGGCCAGCGACGGAGTGCGGCTGCGCGCGGCGGTTTGGGGGGCAGGGGCGAAACCGCTTGCCGCCATCTTCCCCGGTCGGACCGAGATGATAGAGAAATATGGGCCGACCGTGACGGACCTGCTCGCGTGCGGCCTTGACGTGGCCGTGATCGACTGGCGGGGCCAAGGGCTGTCGGACCGGTTATGCGACCCGCCCATCCGGGGCGATGTACCCGATTTCGCGGATTACCAAAAGGACGTGCAATCCTATTGGCACTGGCTTGACGGGGTCAGCACGCAACCGCGTCACATTCTTGCCCATTCGATGGGCGGCTGTATTGCCCTGCGCGCCCTGGTCACTGGGTTGCCATCGCGAAGCGTGGCCTTCAGCGCGCCGATGTGGGGGCTGACCTTGCCCGCCGTGACCCTGGCCGCGGTCGCGCCGCTGACTGCAATGTTACGTATGCTCGGCCAAGACACGCGCGAAGTGCCGGGCGCGGGCCCTGAATTCGACTTGTGGACCTACCCGTTCGAGCGCAACGAACTGACCCGCGACCCTGACCGCTACGCATGGGCGCAGGCGCAGCTTCGCACGAATCCCGAGTTGCGCCTTGGCGCGCCCAGCATGCGCTGGCTGGCGGCGGCCTTGCGCGAAATGGCGGCGCTCAAAACCTGTCCCGCGCCCGCCATACCCGCGATCTGCGGTATTGGCACCGGCGACAAGATCGTCAGTCAGGACGCTTGTCGCGCGCGGATGGCGGCATGGCCCCACGGCGACCTGACCGAATATGACGGCGCGCTGCATGAATTGCTGCTGGAGCGCCCCGCCACGCGCGATGATTTCCTGATGCGCGTCACGGCCCTGTTTCAGTCCGTCGGCTGATCTTCGGCCAGACGCGTGCGAATTACCGCCTGTGCTTGCAACGTGTGGTGCACCGGGCATTTATCGGCGATTTCCAGCAAACGGGCGCGCTGGTCATCGTCCAGGTCGCCCGTCAGACGTATGACGCGCACGAATTCATCGACCTTGCCGCCCGTGCCGCAATCGCTGCCGTGACATTTTCCGTGGCTGACATCACAGGCCACATGGTCCAGCGCCAGTTTCTTGCGCTTGGCATACATGCGCAGGGTCATCGTGGTGCAGGCCCCGAGCGCGGCAGCCAGCAATTGATAGGGCGTCGGCCCCTGGTCGGTGCCGCCAAGGCGCGCGGGCTCATCGGCGATCAGCACATGCTTGCCCTCGACCGAAATGGTCTGGCGCAGCCCGCCTGCGTCATCTTCCGACACGCGGGTCATGCCCTCGGGCAGCGCGGGGTCGGGCGCGGGTTCCGCGAAATCCAGATAGCGACCGGCCCAGGACGCGATCACATCGGCGGCATAGCCCGCGTCTGCCGCATCCGATAGCAGGTGGTCGGCATGATCCAGCGACACGAAGCTCTTGGGGTGTTTCGCGGCGGTGAAAATGGCTTGCGCATTGTCCACCCCCACGGTCATGTCGCGCGGCGCGTGCAGAACCAGAAGCGCCGCCCCCATCCGGCCCAACGCGGCGTCCAGCGACGCGGCGCTGACATCCTCGACAAAGTCATGCCGGATGGTGAAGTTGCGACCGGCCAGCGTGACCTCCGCCGCCCCGTGTTCGCGGATCACGTCAAGGTCGGACCCAAGATTTTGCAGCACATGGCCGGGCTCATGCGGCGCGCCGATGGTCGCGACCGCCCGCACCGAGGGCAGGGCGGGTGCCGCCGCGATGGCCGCCGCCCCGCCCAAGGAATGCCCGACCAGCAGTTGCACCGGCATCCCCTGCGCGGTCATCCAGCCCGCCGCCAAGTGCAAATCCTGCACGTTGGAACTGAAATCCGTATTGGCGAATTCGCCCTGCGAATGCCCAAGCCCGGTGAAATCGAAGCGCAACACCGCAATGCCATGCGCGGTCAGCCCGTCGGCGATTCGGCGCGCGGCGGCAATATCCTTGGAACAGGTGAAGCAATGCGCGAACAGCGCCGCGGCCCGGACCGCGCCATCCGGCAGGTCCAACCGCGCCGCAAGCTCTGACCCGTCATGGCCCTTGAACGTGATTTTTCGTGTCGGCATCGAGCCCCCATTGTTAACCTACCGATACGCCCTTGGCCGGGCGGGTGTTACAAGGTGTTTCCAGCAATCGGCCGAAAGCCAAGTGGAAAAATACATTCGATTATTGCAATATATTTTGCGACGCCTATATCTTGTCCCGATACACAATGGAGATGTCAGCATGAAACCCGAAGTCACCTCTTTTTTCGATGATGCCACCAACACCATCACCTATGTCGTGCGCGACCCCGAAGGCACGTCCTGCGCGATCATCGATTCGGTGCTGGATTTCGACTATGCATCGGGCCGCACCGATACGTCGTCGGCCGATGCCGTGATCGCGTTCGTGCGGGAAAAAGGCTACCGGGTGGACTGGTTGCTGGAAACCCATGTCCATGCCGATCACTTGTCCGCCGCGCCCTATTTGCAGGAAAAGCTGGGCGGCAAGATCGGGATCGGCCATAACATCAAGATCGTGCAGGACACGTTCGGCAAGGTGTTCAACGAGGGCACCGAGTTCCAGCGCGATGGCAGCCAGTTCGACCAGTTGTTCACCGAAGGCGACAGCGTCCATATCGGGCAATTGCGGGTCGACGTGCTGCACACGCCCGGCCACACGCCCGCCTGCCTGACCTATGTCATCGGCGACGCGGCCTTCGTGGGCGACACGCTCTTCATGCCCGATTTCGGCACGGCGCGGTGCGACTTCCCCGGCGGCTCTGCCGACACGATGTGGGACAGCGTGCAGAAAATCCTCTCGCTGCCGGAAGAAACCCGCATCTTCGTCGGCCACGACTACAAGGCCGAAGGGCGCGACCATTACGCATGGGAAACCACCGTCGGCGCGCAAAAGGCCGCGAATATTCATGTCGGTGGCGGCAAATCGCGCGAGGATTTCGTCACCATGCGCACCACGCGCGACGCCAAGCTGAACATGCCCAAGCTGATCGTGCCCTCGCTGCAAGTGAACATGCGCGCGGGCCAGATGCCGGAAGCCGAGGACAACGGCACCGTTTACCTGAAAGTGCCAGTCAACAAGCTTTGATCGGCAAGGATCCCCAACCGGCGCGCGGGCGACACCCGCGCGCCCCTGAAGTCGCGAACAGGAAACCAAAATGATAGAGATGGATTGGATATGGGGCCTCGTCGGGGGCCTCATGATCGGCACGGCCGCGGCCATTTTCTTGCTGGGGAATGGCAAGATCATGGGCGCCAGCGGCATAATCGGTGGGCTGGTCGATCGCAGCGGGCTGTCGAACTGGCAGGAACGCGCGGCGTTTCTGGCGGCGCTGGTCGTCGTGCCGGCCCTGATGCTGCCGATTTACAACGTCGAGGTGAAGACCAACATCACCGACAACATGGCGCTGATTGTCGCCGCGGGCCTGCTGGTGGGCATTGGCACGCGTCTGGCGAATGGCTGCACGTCGGGCCACGGGGTGTGCGGCATCTCGCGCTTCTCGTTGCGGGGCATGGTTTCGACCGTGTTTTACTTGCTGGCAGGCGGCATCGCGATGGTGCTGTTCCGCCATGTTCTGGGGGTGATCTGATGTTGCGCACCATTCTTGCCGCCGTATCGGGCGGGTTGTTCGGGGCCGGTCTGCTGGTGTCGGGCATGACGGACACGACCAAGGTTCAAGGCTGGCTGGACGTGTTCGGCGCCTGGGATCCGACGCTGGCTTTCGTGCTGGGCGGGGCCATCCTGCCCATGGCGCTGGCCTGGAACATGACCACGCGCCGCGCCCATGCGGTTGTCGGCACGCCCTTCCCGGCGCGGCCCGACCCGAAGCTGGGGCATAACCTGGTTATCGGCTCGGTCCTGTTCGGCGCGGGCTGGGGGCTGGTCGGGCTGTGTCCCGGCCCGGCGATCGCGTCGCTTAGCTGGGGTGGAACTGGCGGGATCGTCTTTATCCTTGCGATGGTTGCCGGTATGCTTGTCGCCAATCCGATCCGCGCGCGCATCGACCAAGTTGCCGCAATCTGACCTTCAGGAGTAGACCATGGAAATCCGCCCCCTTACCGACGGCTATGCCGTATCCCCACAGATCGCGGCTGAAGAGGCGGCGGATATCGCCGCCGCCGGCTTCAAGACCGTGATCTGCAACCGCCCCGACGGCGAGGTACCACCGGAGTTTCAGGCCGATGCCATCCGCGCCGCCGTCGAAGCGGCAGGGATGCGTTTTGTTGCAAACCCTGTCGTGGGCGGTGCGATCACGCCCGATAATGTAAGCAGCCAAGGGGCAGCGATTGCGGAACAACCCGGACCGGTGCTGGCCTATTGCGCCTCTGGCAACCGCTCTTCCATCGTTTGGGCCATGTCGCAGGCAGGCGCGCGACCGGTCGAGGAGTTGATCGCGACCCCGGCGCAATACGGCTACAATCTGGAATCCCTGCGCCCGGTTTTGGAAACGCTAAGCAAGGGCTGATCCGGCGGATCGCGGATTTCACAGCGGCTTCATGCACCCTGTGCTGGGGCATGTTGCATGAAAGTGGTTCCCGGTTTTGCGCAAAAAGACGGACGACCACATAAGGCCAGAGTGCGGTCGCGTGACTACGAATGAACGCGACGCACTCAAGATGCAGGCTTGCCATTCACGACTGATCACGCTCATCCCCATCTTCTGACGGAGGCTGGGAAAATGGTTGGGGCGTGTCCTGCGGCGGCGTCGCGGCGGCGGCGGCCGGGGTCTTGGCAAATCGCAGTGTCGGAACAGGGATGTCCGCACTGCGACCGGGCGCTCCGGGATCGGCGGTCAGCCTGACCGCGCGGAACCCGCGCGCCTGTCCCAAGCGTCCGCTGGCAACCTGTGCCCCGCCCATCGCGGTCAGGCCCAGCGTTTCCAGGGTCGACTCCGGCACCTGCAAGACGTCGCCGCGTGTCAGCGCCAACGCCTCTGCCAGGGTCAGGCGAAACCGGCAGAGGACCGCGTTCAGGCTGACGGCGCTGTTTTCGACCGCGCCGGACATCCGACGCTCCCAATCCCGGTCATCGTTTCCGTCGACGGCTGTCGGCGCGGCAGGTTGCGGTAAAACCAGCGTGCAGGTTCCGCTGACGCGGCCTTGGGCCAGCGAAAGTTGCATCGTCACAAGCTCATAGTCGATATCATCCAGCACGACGCCGATGGGCCGACGATCATCCAGGAACGAACCGTACATGAAGCCGTCGAACAGCGTGGCTTCGGGCAACTCGGCGCAACGGGCGGAAATCTGCTGTAGAAACGAATCGATCATGGGCGCCACCAACGCGGCGTCGGTCCGGGTCGGCAGGCGCGGCGGGTCAGGGCTGTTTGCGGTCGTAAACACTTGTCCGGTTGTCTGCACCTCTATCAGTGCGGCAAGCGTCGCAGGGCAGAGCCACATCATGCCCATCTGGTCATCCGGTCCTTCCAGAAGGGCCAGGAACATGCCCGGTTCGGTCAAATCCACCAATTCCGCCAGCGACACGCTGCGCCGTGACACCTGAGTGACAACCCCGTCCAGCCCGGCATAGCCCGCGCACATCCGGCCAAGCGCCTGCGATAGCGCGGCCTGAAAACTGGCCCCTTGTTGGGCCGCTTTCACGGTGTTGCGTCGCGCCATCCGCAAAAGCGGATCGGTCGCATCTTCGCTTTCTGGTTCTACTGCGTGTTCCATGGCGCCATATTCCACCCGATCACCTGGCAACATGGCAAAGAATGGTTATCAATCAGTGAACAGGTCAGCTCTGACAGGCGGGCAAGTCGCGTGTGAAGGCGGCAATATCGCGGCGCTTTGCGGAATTGCGCAGCGGGGGCCAATCGGCGGCGATGCCGCCCCAGTTGCCGGTCCTGCCGGCGACGACCTTGTCGCGCTCGACCGCCTGTGCCGCGATGCGCACCGCGCAGCGCAGGTTCGTCGCGCCATCATACAACCCTTTGGGATGCGATAGATCGCAGCCGTAATAATCTGCAGAGGTGGGCCAGATTTGCAGCAAACCGCGATAGCGCCCGCCCGCGCCCGCCGCGTCGGGCCGCCATGTGCTTTCATAAAATGCAAGCCCGGAAAACAGTCCGATCCAGAATGCCTTGCGCCCGCTTTCATCGGCCTTGGCATAGCCGGGGCAGAACGCCTCTATATCGGCTGGCACCGTGTCGATCATGGCCCGGCCATTCTCGCCCAATGCGCTGTATTGCGCGGCTGTCCAGCGCGCGGCCTCTGGCCGGTGGTCCCAGCGCGCAGCAATCTCTGGTGCGGCTTGGGTAGTGGCCGTGGTCGTGCAGCCAGCGGAAAGGGCAAGCGCCACAAAGGCGGCAGGGGCGGGGAAGCGCATTCTGATGTCCGAGGGCAACGAGGCCAAATACGTGGCCCCGCGCCCCCGATACGCTGTATGTGAAGAGTTTGGCAAGATGACCGGGTGCCGGGCGGCGGCGTTCCGCCGATGCGGTCGGGTACGAAAACCCATTTCCCCTTGGCGGGTATTTGCACTAGAACGCGGCAAAGACAGACGATGCGAGAGTGCGGCCCATGCTAGACCTGACCTACGACTCCCCGAAACCGAAGGTAATCTCGGGCGCGACCGGCGATTGGGAACTGGTCATCGGAATGGAAATTCACGCCCAAGTCGCCAGCCAGGCAAAGCTGTTTTCCGGCGCGTCGACCCGGTTCGGGGCGGAACCCAATTCCAATGTCGCCTTTGTCGATGCCGCGATGCCGGGGATGTTGCCGGTGGTCAATGAATTCTGCATCGAACAGGCGGTGCGCACCGGGTTGGGGCTGAAAGCGCAGATCAACCTTGTCAGTGCATTTGACCGCAAGAATTACTTTTATCCCGACTTGCCGCAAGGCTACCAGATCAGCCAGCTTTACCACCCGCTGGTGGGCGAGGGCGAGGTGCTGGTCGATATGGGCGCGGGCGTTGCGCGCTTGGTCCGGATCGAGCGTATCCATGTCGAACAGGACGCGGGCAAATCCATCCATGACATGGACCCGAACATGAGCTTCGTGGACCTGAACCGTACCGGTGTCGCGCTGATGGAAATCGTCAGCCGCCCCGATATTCGCGGTCCGGAAGAGGCCGCCGCCTATGTCGGCAAGCTGCGCCAGATATTGCGCTACCTGGGCACTTGCGACGGCAACATGCAGAACGGCAATTTGCGGGCCGATGTGAACGTGTCGGTCTGCCGTCCCGGCCAGTATGAGAAATACCAGCAAACCCAGGATTTCAGCCATCTCGGCACCCGGTGCGAGATCAAGAACATGAACTCCATGCGGTTCATCCAGGCGGCCATCGACCATGAAGCCCGCCGCCAGATCGCCATTCTGGAAGATGGCGGCACGGTCGACCAGGAAACGCGTCTGTATGACCCTGACAAGAATGAAACCCGGTCGATGCGCAGCAAGGAAGAAGCGCATGATTACCGCTATTTCCCGTGTCCCGATCTGTTGCCACTGGAAATCGAACAGGCATGGGTCGATGACATCGCCGCCAGCCTGCCCGAATTGCCCGATGCCAAGAAAGCCCGGTTCATGGCCGATTTCGGGCTGACGGATTACGATGCGTCGGTGCTGACCGCCGACCTGGCCGATGCCGCCTATTTCGAGGCCGTGGTGGCCGAGGCCGGCGACGGCAAGCTGGCCGCGAACTGGGTCATCAACGAATTGTTCGGGCGCCTGAAAAAGGACGCGCGCGACATCGGCGACAGCCCGGTATCCGCCAGCCAGTTGGCGGGCGTCATCAAGCTTATCAAATCCGGCGATATTTCCGGCAAGATCGCCAAGGACTTGTTCGAGATCGTCTATACCGAAGGCGGCGACCCGGCGCGGATTGTCGAAGATCGCGGCATGAAACAGGTCACCGATACCGCCGCGCTTGAAAAGGCGGTGGATGACATCATCGCCGCCAACCCCGCGCAGGTGGAAAAGGCCAAGCAGAACCCCAAGCTGGCCGGGTGGTTCGTCGGGCAGGTGATGAAGGCGACGGGGGGCAAGGCCAACCCGGCGGCCGTGAACCAGATCGTCAGTGCCAAACTTGGGCTTTAACCAGCGTTGCACGGGCGCGGCGGATGGCCTAAGCAAGAGCGGCCACAAGAACAGGGTGAACCATGCAGAGTTATGAGTATCTGGCTGTTCCGGCACCAGGCAAGGGACAGAAAATCAAAGGGCTCAAAACGCCCGCGGACCGCTACGCGCACCAAATCACCTTGCTGTTGAACGAATTGGCGGCCGAAGGGTGGGAATACTGGCGCGCGGATCAACTGTCGAGTGAAGAGCGCAAGGGGCTGACGGGCACGACGCGCCTGACCCATGATCTGTTGATCTTTCGCCGCCCGACCGCAGATGCCTTGGCCGAGCAGTTGCAGGATCACGGTCATGGTCAAATCCATCAACAGCCACAGCCGGACCATTCCGAGCCGCGCGTCGAACCGCAATTGGGCCGCGCTGACGGGCATTACCAGGATGACAGCCCGCGTTTGACGCGTCGCGATCAGGAGTGACCGGTATTCCCGCGCGGTCTGCTGTCGGCTTTACCGCGACAGCCCTGCCGCAAGCGACGGCTGATCCAGCGCGGCGAACCCGTAATGGCGCAACCAGCGCAGGTCGGATTCGAAAAATGCCCGCAAGTCCGGGATGCCGTATTTCAACATGGCAATCCGGTCGATCCCCATGCCAAAGGCAAACCCCTGCCATTGGTCGGGGTCGATCCCGCCGGCGCGCAGCACGTGCGGGTGTACCATGCCGGACCCCAGGATCTCCAGCCAGTCATCGCCTTCGCCCAGCTTCAGCTGACCATTGTCCCAGGAACAGCGGATATCCACCTCTGCCGATGGTTCCGTGAACGGGAAATGCGACGCGCGGAACCGCAGTTCGACCTCGTCCAACTCGAAAAACGCGCGGCAGAATTCTTCCAGCACCCATTTCAGTTGCGCCATGTTGATGTCGCGATCAATCGCCAGCCCTTCGACCTGGTGGAACATCGGCGTGTGGGTCTGGTCCATGTCCATCCGGTAGACGCGGCCCGGCGCGATCACCCGAATGGGCGCGCCCTGCGCTTGCATCGCACGAATCTGCACGGGGCTGGTATGGGTGCGCAACACATGCGGCGGGCGAGTGTCGTCGCTTTCGCGATGCATGTAGAACGTGTCCATTTCCTGCCGCGACGGGTGTTCGGGCGCGATGTTCAGCGCGTCGAAATTGTACCAGTCGCTTTCCACCTGTGGACCTTCGGCTACCGCAAAGCCCATATCGGCGAAAATGGCGGTCAATTCGTCCATCACCTGGCTGATCGGATGGACCGTGCCCGTGGGGCGCGGGCGACCAGGCAGGGTCACATCCAGCCATTCGGTTTTCAGGCGCGCATCGAGGGCAGCATCTTCCAGCGCCGCCTTGCGGGCTTTCAGGGCGATATCGATTTCCGATTTCAGGGCGTTCAGGACGGGACCGGCGGCTTGACGCTCTTCCGCGCTCATCTGGCCCAGCTCGCGCATTTTCAGCGCGATCTCGCCCTTTTTGCCAAGTGCGGCCAAGCGCACGGCTTCCAGTGCTCCGGCGTCGGGGGCCGCCCCGATCTGCTCCAGGTATTTTGCGCGCAGGTCTGAAATTCCGTCCATGGTCCACCCTTGGATTGGTGTTCTCGCCCCGTGGCAATAGGCAAAGCCGCCACGGGATGCAAGCGCGCGACAGGCCCGGAAAACGCGTGTGGTGGTGAAATCGGTCGGGACGGCCAAAAGAACCGCCGGCGATGCGATAGCAGGACGGCCCGGCATCAATCGCCACGGTCCCGCAACATGGGCTGCGCGGGCGTTTCCGCAGCGGAAGTTGGCGTCGAAACGACGCATGACCAGGTTTTTCCGGGGTGTAAAATTAGCCTGCGGCCCTGCGCCAGCCCGACCCGGATGCCAAACGCGTGGTGCTCTGCACACTCGGCAAAGCACGCCTTTCAGGGCGCAAACCGTGCCATCCGTCACCCGTCATGGACCGCGTATCGCCCATGGGCCGCTTGTCAGGCTGGCCTCTGTCGGACCTGGGTTGCGCACCCAAGCCTTGTCTAGTCGCTGACGCTCGCGGCACTTGTGACGCAGCGATTTCGACCGGAGTTCTTGGCTTTGTAAAGCGCGCGGTCAGCGGACCTCATCAGGCTGTCCAAGTTTCGGCCATCCTGTGGAAAGGTGGCAATGCCGCAAGAAATGGTGACGCCGGGCACATCCTGTCCACTCGATGTCAAGCGCAGCCCGGCGACACTCGCGCGCAGCGTTTCGGCGATGTTCAGCGCGTGGTCATTTGCCGTGCCGTGGCACAGCAGCGTGAATTCCTCGCCCCCCATGCGGCAAGGATGAAGCTGCTCGCCTGCCATGTCTTGCATGAGCGCCGACACCTCGCGCAGCACCAGATCACCAGTATCGTGACCGTGTTGGTCATTGAACCTTTTGAAATGATCGACATCCACCGCAATGAGCGATAGCGCCGCGCCCTCGCGCTCTGCCGCGGCCAGCTCGGATGCGGCACGCTCGGCAAACCAGCGGCGGTTCCAGAGCCCGGTCAGCGCATCGCGTACAGAGCGTTCCTGCAACTCGTGCCGCAAGCGCACATTCGCCACGGCAAGGCTGATCTGTTCCGCGCAGATCAGCGATATGTCCCAACGGTTGTTCAACACTTCGGCACGCATATGGCGCATCAGCCCATCTTCCTCGAACCCGTCAAAGATGATGTGCATCAGGCCGATGGTTTCGCCATGCGCAATGATCGGCAGGCAGAAATACGGCGTGTCTTTCTTGTGAACGTGGTCGCAGGGGAACTGGATCGGTTTCATCCCGTAGGCATAGGCGCGGCCACGGCGCAGCGCCCAGCAGTCGTCGGGCAGGATATGTTGGGGGAATTCGGGTATGGTGCCCCAGCTTGCGACAAGGTCCAGCGTTCGGCGATGCTCTCCGTAAATGTAAAGCGCGCCATCCGCCTCGGGAATCAAGGTATGCATCGCGCGGCGCACGACCATCAGCAATTCGTCGAAGGATTTGGCCGAATAAAGCCACTCGCTGGTCAGCGCCAGAAGCTGGCGCTCGGATTGGCGCAGCGCCTCGGCCTGCCGCATTTCTTCGTTCTGGTCTTCGAGCGCCTTGCGCTCGGAGATGTCGCGCATGGTCGAGATATAATGCGTATGCAGGCCCGTCGAATCGTAGATCGGGGTCACTTTCAGATCGACCCAAAATGGGGTGCCATCCCGTGTGTAGTTCAGGATATCCAGCCTCACCTCTCGGCGTTGCGCGCAGGCAAGCTCTATGCGGCGCGCCGCGTTCGGATCCGTGTCTGGCCCTTGCAGCACGGTTCCGGGTTCCTTTCCGACGATATCCTGCAACGCGTAGCCGGTCTGGGCACTGAACGCGGCATTCACCCAGCACGCCTGCCTGTCAGGCCCACTGACGATGACACTGTCCGACGAATGACGCGCGACGAGTGCGGCATAGAACGCTTCGGTCTGCGCATCGGTTTCGGAACAGTCTTTTGCACACATTGTCGACCTCTCACCATTGCGGGAGATTGGCACGCACAGGTTAAGAATTCGTGAGCGCGTCCCGCCAGTCACAAGCCGTGACATCTTGGGGCCGGGGCGCTACGCTGACAACAAAGGCGGGATTAACCCGATCTTCATATCTGCACCCCACAAACCGGAGAGACCATGCGCGATTCCGTGACCGATCTGACATCCATGTTGAACGACCCGAGCTTGCTGCAAACGCGCGCCTATGTGGCTGGCGAGTGGGTCGATGCCGATGACGGCGCGACCTTTGCCGTGACCAACCCCGCGCGCGGCGATGAGATTGCGCAGGTCGCGGACCTGTCGCGGGTCGAAGTGGCCCGCGCGGTCGACGCGGCAGAACAGGCGCGGCACGCCTGGGCCGCGCGCACGGGCAAGGATCGCGCCGGCGTTCTGCGTCGCATGCATGATTTGATGATGCATCACGCGGATGATCTTGGCACGATCCTGACTGCCGAGATGGGCAAGCCCTTGGCCGAAGCGCGGGGAGAAATCGCCTACGGTGCCAGTTATTTCGAATGGTTTGCCGAGGAAGCCAAGCGCATTTATGGCGAAACCATTCCGGCGCACCAAGCGGACAAGCGCCTGACCGTGCTGAAGCAACCCATCGGCGTTGCCGCCGCGATCACGCCGTGGAATTTTCCGAACGCGATGATCGCGCGCAAGATCGCGCCCGCGCTGGCGGCAGGCTGCGGCTTCGTCGGGCGGCCTGCATCCGAAACGCCGCTATCCGCGCTGGCCATCGGGGTGATCGCAGAGCGTGCGGGGCTGCCCAAAGGGTTGCTGTCAATTCTGCCATCGTCGCGCGCCGCCGACATCGGCAAAGAATTCTGCGAAAACCCGAAAGTGCGCAAGCTTAGCTTCACGGGCTCCACCGAAGTGGGGCGCATTCTGATGCGGCAGGCGGCAGAGCAGGTCATGAAATGCTCCATGGAACTGGGCGGCAACGCGCCGTTCATCGTGTTCGATGATGCCGACCTGGATGCCGCCGTCGCAGGTGCCATTGCCTGCAAGTTCCGCAATAACGGGCAAACCTGCGTCTGTGCGAACCGCATCTACGTTCAGGACGGAATTTACGACGCTTTTGCAGAAAAACTCGCCAAGGCCGTCGCGGATTTGCACATTGGCGACGGGCTGGACGATGACGTCCAGCTTGGCCCGCTCATCCATGACGAAGCGGTGGTCAAAGTGGAAACCCATGTCGATGATGTGCTGGCAAAGGGTGGAACGGTTTTGACCGGTGGTGCGCGGCACAATATGGGCAGCAATTTCTACCAGCCGACGGTTCTGGCCGGCGTGACGCAAGATATGCGTGTCGCCAAGGAAGAGACCTTCGGCCCGGTCGCGCCGCTGTTCCGGTTCCACACCGAAGACGAGGCAATCGCCATGGCCAATGACACCATTTTCGGGCTGGCCAGTTATTTCTATAGCCGTGACATTTCCCGTGTCACCCGCGTGCAGGAAGCGTTGGAATATGGCGTCGTGGGGGTGAATACCGGCATCTTCTCGACCGAGGTGGCGCCCTTCGGTGGCGTCAAGCAATCCGGCATCGGGCGCGAAGGATCGCGCCACGGGATAGAGGATTACCTGGAAATGAAATATGTCTGCCTGAGCGTATGATACGAAAAAAGCCCCCGCAACAGCGGGGGCTTGCATTTTGGATCAACCGCTTAGCAGCTGTAATACATCGTGTACTCGACCGGGTGCGGGGTGTGCTCGTAGGCATAGACCTCTTCCCATTTCAGGTCGATATAGGCCATGATCTGGTCCTTGGTGAACACGTCGCCTGCCAGCAGGAAGTCATGGTCATCCGCCAGGCTGTCCAGCGCTTCGCGCAGGCTTGCACAGACGGTCGGGATGCCGTCCAGCTCTTCCGGCGGCAGATCGTACAGGTCTTTGTCCGACGCGGGGCCCGGATCGATCTTGTTCTTGATGCCGTCAAGACCGGCCATCAACAGTGCGGCAAAGCACAGGTAGGGGTTTGACGACGGGTCGGGGAAGCGGGCTTCGACACGCTTTGCCTTGGGGCTTTCCGTCCACGGAATGCGCACGCAGCCGGAGCGGTTACGGGCCGAGAAAGCGCGCAGAACCGGGGCCTCGAAGCCGGGGATCAGGCGCTTGTAGCTGTTCGTAGACGGGTTGGTGAAGGCGTTCAGCGTTTTCGCGTGCTTCAGGATACCACCGATGAAATACAGTGCTTCCTGGCTCAGGTCGGCGTATTTGTCACCGGCGAACAAAGGCTTACCGTCTTTCCAGACCGACATGTTGACGTGCATACCGGTGCCGTTGTCGCCTTTGACCGGCTTGGGCATGAAGGTCGCGGTTTTGCCATAGGCATCGGCGACGTTCTTGATGACATACTTGTATTTCATCAGCTCGTCCGCCTGCTTGGTCAGCGAGCCGAAGATCAGGCCAAGTTCATGCTGGGCAGACGCGACCTCGGTGTGGTGCTTGTCGACCTTCATCCCCATGTCTTTCATGGTGGTCAGCATTTCCGAGCGCATGTCCTGGTTGGCATCGGTCGGGTTCATCGCGAAGTAGTGCCCCTTCACGCCCGGACGATGGCCGCTATTGCCGTGCTCGTAGTCGGTGTCGGTATTCCACGCAGCTTCTTCCGCATCGACCTCGTAGCCGACTTTGCTGATCGAGTCGGAGAATTTGACGCTGTCGAACACGAAGAACTCGGCTTCCGGCCCGAAATAGGACACGTCCCCGATACCGGATGATTTGAGATAGGCCTCGGCTTTCTGGGCGGTGCCACGCGGGTCGCGCTCATAGGGTTCATTCGTGTCGGGTTCCACGATAGAGGCGTGGATCGCCAAGGTTTTCTCGGCATAGAACGGGTCGATATAGACGCTGTCCATGTCCAGAACCAGCTTCATGTCGGACGCTTCGATGCCCTTCCAGCCCGGCACGGACGAGCCGTCGAACATGAACCCTTCCTCCAGGAAGTCTTCGTCGACCATGTCGTTGATGATGGTGACATGTAGCATCCGACCACGCGGGTCCACGAAGCGGATGTCCAGATAGGCGACATCTTCGTCTTTCATAATCTTGAGAACGTCAGCAGCACTCATGTGTTTTCCCTTTGCTCTTGAACCGTTTGTTGGGAGTAGTTCCTGGCTACAGGGCGCCTACAGCGCCTCGTCACCACTCTCGCCAGTGCGAATTCGGATCGCCTGCTCCACCGGAGAGACGAATATCTTGCCATCACCGATCTTGTCGGTTCGCGCGGCCGCGACGATCGCTTCGACCGCGCCTTCGACCTGGTCGTCCGGCAGCACCACTTCGATTTTGACCTTTGGCAGAAAATCCACGACATATTCGGCGCCGCGATACAGTTCAGTGTGGCCTTTCTGGCGCCCGAACCCTTTGACCTCCAGTACCGAAAGCCCTTGCACCCCAATGTCTTGCAGGGCTTCCTTGACCTCATCCAGCTTGAAGGGCTTGATGATGGCTTCGATCTTTTTCATGCGGTTGGCCTCCTCGAGTGTCGCAGTCGCCTGCGATGGCTTGATCCTGACAGATCATGTTCAGGTTATGCCCACAATCTGATAAGGCTTTGCAGGTGCGTGGCGCAACGCCAAAACAAAGTAACGCGCCCGATACGTAGGCGCTTTGATTAAAAAATAAGCTTTTGTTTAATTTGCGGTGCGGAAAAGTGACTGAAATTCTGACATCTGCCCAAATGCGCGCCGTTGAGGGCGCGGAAATTGATTCTGGTGCCGTCACCGGGTTGGACTTGATGGAGCGTGCGGGCGAAGGCGTGCTGAGCGCGATTTTCGAGGAGTGGCGCGAGCTTGCCGATGCACCGCAGCGCGCGACAGTGTTGTGCGGCCCTGGAAATAATGGCGGCGACGGGTTTGTCGTGGCGCGGCTTTTGGCCAAGCGCGGTTGGCAGGTCACGGTCATCCTGCTGGGCGACCCGGTGCGCCTGTCGCCTGATGCCCGGACCAATCACGACCGCTGGTGCGCGGCTGGCGGTGCCGTGGTTGCCTGGCAGGATGTGATCGCGGGCGCGGGGCACACCCGTCGTGCAGATATATCGGCATCGGCCCTTGTTATCGATGCGCTGTTCGGAACGGGGCTGACCCGTCCCTTGGGGGCCGTTCACGACGCGCTTTGGCAGCTTTTCGATCTGGATAGCGGCCCGATCCGCAGGCTCGTTGCCCTTGATATTCCGTCCGGGCTATGTGCCGATAGCGGCCGCGTGTTGGGGGGCAACACCGACGCCGTCGCAAAACAGCAGGGCCGCCCGCCCTTTGCCTTGGCGGCGGCGCTGACAGTCACGTTTCACAGCATGAAACTGGGTCATGTCTTGGCGGATGGCCCCGCGTGTTGCGGCAAGGTGGTGGTCAAGGATATCGGATTGCCCAAGCCCCGACATGGCCACGCTGCGCATGTGCGCCGTGTCACCGCGCCATCGGCGCAAGACTTGCACAAAGCCTGCGCGCATAAATACGGGCACGGTCATGCGCTGGTGCTGACCGGCGGTGCAGGTCGGACCGGGGCTGCGCGACTGGCCGCGCGCGGGGCGTTGCGGATTGGCGCGGGCTTGGTCACGTTGGGCGTGCCGGAAGCGGCGCAAGCCGAGGTCGCAGCGCAGATTACAGCAGTGATGTTGACGCGCATCGACACCGCGGCGGAGTTGGCGGCGACGTTGCGCGATCATCGGTTGAACGCGCTGTGCCTTGGGCCGGGGTTTGGGACAACAGATGACCAGGCGGCGCTGGTCGCGTGCGCGCTTGAACAGGTGCGGCCAACCGTACTTGATGCCGACGCGCTCACGCTGCTCGCCCGCTTCCCTGCGCTTCGGGAATTGTTGCATGATGGTTGCGTTCTGACGCCTCATGCCGGGGAATTCGCCCGGTTGTTTCCCGATATTGCGCAGCAGCTTGCACTTCCACCGGAATCCGGGCCTGCCTTTTCCAAGGTCGATGCCGTGCGCGCGGCGGCAAAACATGCGGGCTGCGTTGTTTTGTTGAAAGGCCCCGACACGGTCATCGCCCTGCCAAGCGGTGCTTGCCAGGTCAATGCCGCTGTTTACGATCAAGCTGCCCCGTGGCTGGCGACCGCCGGGTCGGGCGATGTGCTGGCAGGGTTCATTACAGGGCTATTGGCGCGCGGTGTTTCACCGTTGCACGCGGCATCGGTTGCCGCTTGGCTGCATATGGACTGCGCGCGCCGTTTTGGGCCGGGGCTGATAGCCGAAGATTTGCCCGACATGCTGCCAAAGGTCATGGCCGGGCTTGGCGTGCAGGCGTGACCACAGCGCGGGCACCATCCACATCCAGCGCAACGCTGCTGTCGAATTCCAGTTGGAACAAGACTGCCCCACGGGGCTGGCCTTGACGAAATTTGCTGCCATCGACCAATCGCGCGGCCGGGCTGGCGGTGGGCTGGTCAAAAAGAACCTGCGCGCGCCAATCCTCTGCAAGAAGCGTCTGTCCTGCGCCAACGATCAAAGGTGCCTGCTTCTTGCGGGCGATGCGGATGATGACTGTGCCATCCACACGGGTCTGCCGGATTGCGCGCAGTTCGTGCAGGTTGCCATCCTGGTCGATCACCAAATCGCCGGCCATAAGCTGGCCGACCGTTTGCCAACCCATAAGCGTGCGAACACGGGTGGAACGCCCGAAACCGGCCGGGTGCGCGGTTTCGGGGCGCGGTGCCAGGGTGCGGGTAGAGTGAAGCGGTGGCGCAAGGGAAATAGTGGTCATGGCGAACTCCTCTATCCGCAGGGTAACAGCAATGTGTGACGAAAGCGTAAACGCCCCTGATCTGTCTTACTGTTTCATCTAGGGCGACAATCGCGGGCAAATGCGGCCAGAATCGGGCAAGTCGATGTCGCTTCTTTGGCCATGTGCATTTTTCCCCTCGCACCCGGCGAAAGGCTTTGCTACATCGCGCGCAGAGCGGGTGTGGCGAAATTGGTAGACGCACCAGATTTAGGTTCTGGCGCCGCAAGGCGTGGGGGTTCAAGTCCCTCCACCCGCACCAAGTTTTCTATTCAGGATCGGTTCGCGGCTCTTAGCCGCATTTGCTGTGGCCGCAGGCGCGGCAAGTCATGCAGCCTTCGATCATGACCATCTCGTACGCACCGCAGGACGGGCAACGCAAAAAATGACCATTCGCGACTCGCCCGAATCTCGTAAGCCTCTGTAAAATAACCGTTATAGTTAAGAAGGGAGGCCCTCCGGGCGGCCATTCTGACCATGAAACACAGCATTGTTGACCATCGATTTTCCCAAAAAAATGCCGCCCGAAGGCGGCAGGGTCATCAGGTCCGAATGGGCTCAGACGTTCAGGGCCTCCGGCAGATCAGATCGCCGGTAGATCGTCGCCCCGATTCTGGCGGGATCGAAGATCGGCGGAACCCCATGTTCCTTGATGATCCGATCGACCGTCCCCGATTTCAGGCCGGTTTCGAGAGACAGGCGTTTCTTGATCGCGAAGGTCCGACGGAAGGCGGCCATCGCCTCGGGTTCGATCCACGGGTCCCGCCCCTGCCCGTCCGACTGCAACAGCGGCGCGCCTTCGCCGTCCGCGATGAGCCGGCGTCCGGCCGTGGGTGACACCCCGAGCATCATGAAGGCAAGCGAGGCGGGCATGCCGGGGCGCGGCGTCTCGACCAGGCGCTTGATTTCCATTGGATCGACAAGGATCGCCGCGAAGCCCTCCGCGTTTTGCAGCCGGCGGGCCCGCGTCAGGCGTCCTGCGAACAGAAGCTCGAGGATCCCGGTGAGGCGCAGGCGCGTCTTTTCGGCCGCCTTGGCCAGCGGGACGCGTTGGTCGGAAGCCGCCTCGACCGGCGCGACGTCGCGCTCGAGCCGCGCGGACAGGGCGTCGATATCAGCCCCCTCGACCGCCTTGCCCCATTTGCTGACCAGCAGCGCCTGATCCTGGATGCGTCGCAGATGGCCCAGCTCCAGCAAGGCCGCCACCAGCGGGCGGGACGCCCCGAGGAGTTCGGGCAGCCGCGTGACGGGGACCGCGTTTTTCAGGCGGCGGACGACGGGGTCGACCTCGGCGTGACGCACGATGATATGGCCGCAGGGATCGTGCTGCCGGCTGACCGGCACCACGCCCTTTGCGACCAGGATGTTGCGCAGCGTGAGCGGATGCAGCCGCTCGGCGGCCGCCACGCTCGCAACGGTGCCGACGCGCGGCTCCGCGACCGGCGCGCCCATGACGACATGTCCGCGCGTGACCGGGACGGTGTCGAGGATGTGCTCGCGCAGGATGTCCCGGATGGGCCCGGGATCCCGGGCGAGCCGACTGGCCGAGAGCCAGCTGAACAGCATGCCGTAACATCCGCGCGGGCGGGCGACACCACGGCTGCGCGGACCCTTCTCCATCAGGTCGGACAAGGCCGCGCGGATCTCCGTCTCGCCCCCGGCGGTGACGTCCCAACCCGCGCGCCCGGCCGCATCCCACATCTGCCCGGTCATCTCGGCGGCCTTGCGGTCCGGCCC
>JAAAPG010000237.1 GCA_009908405.1 Alphaproteobacteria bacterium
CCTTGATATCCCCCAAGGCTAAGCGATTGCCAACAGCTTTTCCAGCACGGAGCATCGCCCCCCATGTCCGATACAAGTTTTGCCCCGCGCATCTTTTCCGGCATCCAGCCTTCGGGCGGGTTGACGCTGGGCAATTACCTTGGCGCGCTCAAACGCTTCGTGCAGGCGCAGGATGCAGGCACCGACACCATCTATTGCATGGTGGACCTGCACGCGATCACCGTCTGGCAAGACCCGGCCAAGCTGCGCCATGCCACGCGCGAACTGGCCGCAGGGTTCATTGCCGCTGGGATTGACCCCGCGCGGTCCATCCTGTTCAACCAGTCGCAGGTTTCCGCCCATGCCGAATTGGCGTGGATTTTCAACTGCGTGGCGCGCATGGGCTGGCTGAAGCGCATGACCCAGTTCAAGGACAAGGCCGGCAAGAATGCCGAGAATGCCAGCGTCGGCCTGTTTGCCTACCCCGCGCTGATGGCCGCCGACATCCTGGCCTATCACGCGACCCATGTGCCGGTGGGTGAGGATCAGAAACAGCATCTGGAACTGACCCGCGACATTGCTGCCAAGTTCAACCATGATTTCGGGGTGGAGTTCTTCCCCATCGTGGAGCCGGTGATCGAAGGCGCGGGCACCCGCGTTATGTCCTTGCGCGACGGCACCAAGAAAATGTCGAAATCCGACCCGTCGGACATGTCCCGCATCAACCTGACCGACGATGCCGACACCATCGCGCAGAAACTGCGCAAGGCGCGTACCGACCCGGAGCCTTTGCCCGACAGCCTTGACGGGCTGGCCGACCGGCCAGAGGCGCGCAACTTGGTGAATATCTACGCCGCGTTGGCGGATATGACGCCGGACGCCGTGGTCGCCCAATATGCCGGGCAGGGCTTTGGTACGTTCAAACCGGCGCTGGCCGACCTGGCGGTGGACAAGCTTGCCCCCATCAACGCGGAAATGACCCGCCTGATGCAGGACGTGACAGAGATTGACCGCATCCTGGGCGAGGGGGCGGCGCGCGCGAATGCCATCGCGCAGCCGATATTGGATCAGTGTTACGATATCGTGGGGCTGGTGCGCGCGCGCGCATGATCCGGGCGCGCCGCCTGCTGGCTGCATTGGCGCTGGGTTTGGCGCTGGCAAGCGGGTGGCAGGCGGTCGCACTCTGGCGCGCGGGCGGCTGGTGGGTCGACCGCGCGGAAGAAAGCTTGGCGCAGGTTTACACGACAGCACTGGCCCGCGCGGCAACGCCCACGCGCGTGGCGGAACTGCTGGACGCGCGGCTGGTCGAAACCCCGCGCAACTGGCATGTCATCGACGCGCTTCTGGCCGAAAACACGCCCCTTCCGCCCGACCTGCAATCCCGCCTCGCCACCGCCCGCGCCGAAGATTTCAGCCTCGCCGCGAAAGCAAGCGCTTGCGGGCTCTGCGCCTATGACCTGTCGCAATGCACACTTGGCCCTGACCTGGCCTGCGGTATCGGGGTGAACCTGACGGTTGCCGGCGATCTGCTGGCGCTGGGCCGCGAAGGGCTGGCAGCCGGACAGGGGGCAGAGGTAGACAGGCTGGACGTGGCGCTGGCACTGGTCGGGGTTGCTGCGACCGGGGCGGTGGTCGTCACGGGTGGCACGTCCTACACCGTCAAGGCCGGGGCCGGGCTGATGCGCGTGGCGCACCGGATGGGGCGGCTCGCCCCCGACCTGCGCCGGGTCTATACCCGTGCTTTGCGCGAGGGGGTGGATTGGGCGGCGCTGTCGCGCGGCGTGCCACTCGCCCGCGCCACGCGGGCCGAGGCATTGAAGCCCGCGATCCGGCTCACCGACGACATTGGCGCGATGCGCGCCAGCGCGGGCACGCGCGGCACCCTCTACCTGATGGGCGCGGCGGACACGGTGCCAGAGGCGCGCGCCATGGCCCGCACCGCCCGCGCGCTGGGCCCGCGCAGCACCACGGCGTTGGACGTGCTGGGCAAATCGCGCGTCTTGCGGCTGGGCCTGCGACTGTCGAATGAGGCCATCGCCTTTGTCGCCAGCCTTGGCGCGGCTTTCGCGGCCGTGGCATCCTTGCTGGCAACCCTGCTCGGCGGACGCGTGCTGCGCCGCTTGCGGCGCATTCTCTGACGACCCGTGCCCTGTTCACGTGTTCCGGCCGCCGTGGCAGAGATCGGTTTTCTTGGACAAAGTCGCGCGCCCACGAGCTCGGAGACATAAAATTAACAAAATATTAAACAACCTTAGGATGTAGTAAGACTTGGCGCGCAGACGCTTGGCGCGGTTAGATAAAGGGTCGCCCGTGGAAAACGGAACATCTTTGCAAATACATCCCGTTTTGCTTTGCGGAGGGGCGGGAACACGGCTCTGGCCCGTGTCCCGGCAGTCCTTTCCCAAGCAGTTTTCACGCCTTGCCGGGGATGACAGCCTGTTCCAGCGCGCGGCGCGGCGCTTTTGCGGCGCGGGGTTTGCACCGCCGACCATTGTGACCGGGAACAGTTTCCGGTTCATCGTGGCCGAGCATCTGGACCAGATTGGCGTGACCGCTTCCCGCATCCTGATCGAACCGGAGGGGCGCAATACCGCGCCGGCAATCCTCGCCGCCGCGCTGGCGCTGGCGCAGCATGACCCGGCGGCGTTGATCCTGGCCGCCCCATCCGACCATGTCGTCCCCGATGACGACGTCTTTCGCCAAGCCGTGCGCGCGGCCGTGCCTCAGGCTCTGGCCGGGCGCGTCGTGACATTCGGGATCACGCCGGATCGCCCGGAAACCGGCTATGGCTATCTGGAACTGGCACCGGGTGCGGACCCGGCTGCAAACCAGCCGCAGCCCTTGGCGCGCTTTGTCGAGAAGCCCGATGCCGACATGGCCGAGGCCATGCTCAGATCCGGCAGATTTCTTTGGAATGCCGGTGTGTTCCTGTTTACCGCGGAAACCCTGATCGACCGTTTCCATGACCTTGCGCCGGAGATTTTGACACCCGTGCGCGCCGCCGTGACCGCGGCTCGCGCTGATCTCGGGTTTACCCGCTTGGCGGCGGAGCCCTGGCGCGCGGTGCCCGATATTTCAATCGACTACGCGATCATGGAAAAGCTGCCAGACCTGGCCGTCATGCCGTTCGGCGGCGGGTGGTCGGACCTTGGCGGTTGGGATGCGGTCTGGCGCGAAACCAGGCCGGATGCCGATGGCAACGCGCTTTGTGCGCATAGCACCGCGATCGATTGCAGCGACACGCTGCTGCGCTCTGACACCCCGCGCGTGGAACTGGTCGGTATCGGGCTGTCCGGCATGATCGCGGTTGCCACGGGGGACGCGGTTCTGGTGGCCCGCAAATCCGACGCGCAAAAGGTCAAATCCGCGGTAACGGCACTGAAAGCGAAGGGCGCGGCGCAGGCGACGGAGTTCGCGACCGATCATCGTCCCTGGGGTTGGTTCGAACGCGTCGCGTCGGGTGCGCGGTTCCAGGTCAAGCGGATCGTTGTGAAACCGGGTGCGGCGCTGTCGCTGCAAAGCCATCGTCATCGGGCCGAACACTGGGTCGTGGTCGAAGGGATGGCCGAAGTGACCGTGGGGCAGCGTGTCCAGACCGTCGCCGAGAACGAATCCGTCTATGTGCCGCGCGGTCAAGTGCACCGGCTGCGCAATCCGGGAAACAGTCCGATGGTCCTGATAGAGGTGCAGACCGGCAGCTACCTCGGGGAAGATGATATCGTGCGCTTCGAAGACTGCTACGCGCGCGGCAACGGTCTGGACGCCTAGCGCGGTGCCGCCCGGTTTCGGCACCAGCGGCTTGCGGGGGCGGGTTTCGGACCTGACACCGGAGCTTGTCGGCAGCTACGTCACGGCCTTCGTGCAAAGCTGTCCGGTCGGGCCTGGCCTGTTCGTGGCGCGGGATCTGCGCCCAAGTTCCAAGCGGATCGTGGATGTTGTCACTGCCGCCGCGCGGGGTCGCGGTGTCGCCGTGACCGATTGCGGAACCCTGCCAACCCCGGCGCTGGCCATGGCCGCCGGTGCGGCCGGTGCCGCCGCGATCATGGTGACAGGCAGCCATATTCCCGCGGATCGCAACGGGCTGAAATTCTTCACCCCCGGTGGAGAGATCGGCAAGGCCGACGAAGCCGCGATCCTTGCCGCGCGCCGGGAAACGCCGCCGCCGCCGCGCGCGCCTGCCATGCTGCGCCAGGCCGATCCCGGTCCGGACTATGTGGCGCGCTATGCGCAGGCCT
>JAAAPG010000050.1 GCA_009908405.1 Alphaproteobacteria bacterium
GCTCTGGCCGTTCGAGGAGGCCCGCAAGCTGGCCGCGCGCTACAAGGACGGCCCGCCCGCCAAGGGGCATGTGCTGTTCGAAACCGGCTACGGCCCCTCTGGCCTGCCGCATATCGGCACGTTCGGCGAAGTCGCGCGCACCACCATGATCCGCCGCGCGTTCGAGGCGATCAGCGACATCCCCACCCGGATGATCTGCTTTTCCGACGACATGGACGGCATGCGCAAGGTGCCCGACAACGTGCCCGACCCGGACGCGCTGGCCGAACACCTGCAAAAGCCGCTGACCGCCGTGCCCGATCCGTTCGGCACGCATGACAGTTTCGGCGCGCATAACAACGCCATGCTGCGCCGGTTCCTGGACACGTTCGGGTTTGACTACGAATTCATCTCGGCCACGGAGTATTACACATCCGGCCAGTTCGACCCGGTGTTGTTGCGCGCCGCCGAACGCTATGACGACCTGATGGCGGTTATGCTGAAATCCCTGCGCGAGGAGCGCCAGCAGACCTATTCCATCTTCCTGCCCATCCACCCCGAAACCGGCCGGGTGCTGTATGTGCCCTTGAAGCATGTGGATGGCGCGAAGGGAGAGATCACCTTCGACGACGAAGACGGCCGCGAATGGACGCTGCCGGTCACGGGCGGGCAGGTAAAACTGCAATGGAAGCCGGATTTCGGTGCGCGCTGGGCGGGGCTTGGCGTCGATTTCGAGATGTATGGCAAGGACCACGCCGCCAATACCGCGATCTACGACCGGATTTGCGACATCCTGGGCGGGCGCAAACCAGAGCATTACATCTATGAATTGTTCCTCGATGAACAGGGCGAGAAGATCAGCAAATCCAAGGGCAACGGCATCAGCATCGACGAATGGCTGACCTATGCCAGCACGGAATCGCTGTCCTATTACATGTTCCTGAAACCGCGCACCGCCAAGCGGCTGTCTTGGGACGTGATCCCGAAAGCGGTGGATGAATATCACCAGCAATTGCGCGCCTTCCCCGGCCAGGCGCCCGACCAGCAGGCGGCGAACCCGGTCTGGCATATCCATGGCGGGCAGGTGCCCGACTCCGGCATGGTGGTCAGCTTCTCTTTGCTGTTGAACCTGGCCTCTGTCGCGCGGGCGCAGGACAAGGACACGCTTTGGGGCTTTATCCGCCGCTACGCGCCAGAGGCCGCGCCGGAGACGCACCCGGACCTTGACCAGGCCGCAGGTTTTGCCGTGCGCTATTTTGCCGATTTCGTGGCCCCGACGCTGAAACCCCGCGCGCCGGATGACGCAGAGCGCGCGGCGCTGGCGGACCTGTCGGCCACGCTGAAACGCATGGCCGACACCGGGGCGGTGCCCGATGCCCACGCCGCCGAATATGAAAGCTTTTCCGAAGAGCTGTTCATGTCGGTCGTGCGCGACACCGGCAAGGCGCATGGGTTCGACAATCTGCGCGCATGGTTCAAGGTGCTCTACGAGGTGCTTCTGGGGTCCGACCAAGGGCCGCGCTGGGGCAGTTTCATAGCACTTTACGGGCTGTCGGAAACCGTGGCGCTGATCGACCGCGCGCTGGCGGGCGAGTTGGTCTGAGCGCCGTGCTGGCGGGCCTGCCGGACTGGCTGACGGTGATCGTGCTGACCTTGGGCGCGGGGCTGACCATGCCTTTGGGCGCGGCCTTGGGACGCTGGCAATCGCTGCGCCCCAATTGGATGGAAACCGAGTTTCGCCACGGTGTCATCGCCTTCGGCGGCGGCGCGTTGCTGGCGGCGGTTGCATTGGTGCTGGTGCCGGAAGGCGCGCGACACCTTTCGCCATTGGCGGCCTGCGCCGCGCTTGTGGGCGGGGCGTCAAGCTTCATGTTACTGGACATTGTGCTCGCGCGCAAAGGCACACCGGCGGGACAGTTGGTCGCCATGCTGGCCGATTACCTGCCAGAGGCGCTGGCGCTTGGCGCGACGCTGGCCACCGGCGGCAAGGCCGCGCCACTTTTGGCCTTGATTATCGCAATGCAGAACCTGCCCGAAGGATTTAACGCTTATCGCGAACTGGCAAACCGCTCCTGCCAGCCCCCCAAACGGCTGATTACCCGTTTCGCGCTTGTGGCGCTTTTGGGGCCGGTGCTGGGGCTGACGGGGTTTTTCCTGTTGGCACAGGCGACGTTGCTGCTTGGTGCAATCATGCTGTTCGCGGCGGGGGGGATTCTATACCTGTTGTTCCAGGACATTGCCCCGCAAGTCCGGCTGGAAAACCATTGGGGTCCGCCCTTGGGCGCGGTACTGGGGTTCATGCTGGGGCTGGCGGGTCAGATGATGATCGGCGCCTAACCCCTGCGCCAGTCGCGCCAGGCTTGCGACCAGTGCTTCGCCGGGTTGGGCCCGTCGTAAAGACGTCTGCCCATCTGTAGCGCCTGTTGCGCGAAGCGCGCGCGGGCGCGTGTCAGGTCGGGGTCCAGCCGCGCAAGCGCCGGGTCGGCGGGGCAGGTCGCGCGCAAATACATGTGCAGAACGTCCAGATCGTTATGCGCGCCAAGGGTTTTGCCCAGGGCATCGACCCGCGCGATATGCGCGCGCAGCGCGGTGCGGTCGATCGGTTTGAAAAACCGCGCCTGGTACCAATGCTGTTTCAGCCGCTTGCGCCAGTCGTGAAAGGCGCTGGCATCGTCGCCCGATTGCGCGGCCTGCTGGCGGGCGCGCGCGCCCTTGTCCCACGTGCGCGACAGGTTGGGCCAGACCACCGGCGCGGTCTTGTCAGGTATTTTCAAAGAACGGGCCGCCTGCGCGAATTCCTGCATCGTGGCGGCGAATTGCGCGACGGCGTCAGGGTCCGTCGCGGCATCGGCGATCTCCATCTCGTCCAGCAGCGCCGCGCGCAGGGTGTCGAATTCGGACGGGGCGCGGCGTCGCGCGGTCAGGTCGTCGAATGTGGTCAGCATCACCTCGGCATCGCGGGCCGGGGCCAGCCGTGCCGCCGCATCGCGCAGGCGGGCATTCCAGTCTGCCGCATCGTCCCACCCGCCACGCAACAGGCGCAACAGGCCGCGACATTCCTTGGCCCGTTTGCGCAGCTCGAAAATGCGTGCACGATCCCCCTGACCTGCCACCTCTGCGCAGGCCATATCGGCGCGCGCGGCAAGGATTTGGCGCAGCGCGGGTTTCAGCTTGGGGCGGTCGGGCGGATAGGCCAGTTTCGTCATGACGCGCACTCTTTGAACATGAACACGCAGGGTGGCGGGTGAATATGGCACGGACAGGGCCGATCCGTGGCAACGCGTCGAAACTGATCCAGCCGCGCATCCGCAGCGTAGCGGGTCATATGTGAAAGGACACGCTATGCGCTTCGTGATTGCCCTGCTCCTTGCCATTTCCCTTGCGCCTGCCGGGCTGCGCGCCCAAGGGGCCGAGATACCGGATGTCATTCGCGACCAGATCAGCGCCTTTCAGGCCGATGATTTCGCCGCCGCTTTCGACCATGCCAGCCCGACCATAAAACGGCTGTTCGGAACGCCCGAGCGGTTTGGCCGGATGGTGCAAAACGGTTATCCGATGGTCTACCGCCCCGCCGAGGTGCGGATGCTGGATCAGCGCGACATGGGGGCCGCCCGTCTCCAGCGCGTGATGATCCGCGACGGGGCGGGCCGCTTGCATTTTCTGGACTACCAGATGATCCCGACCGACACGGGCTGGCAGATCAACGGTGTCCAGATCGTGCGCGATGCGCAGGTGGGCGCCTAACGGTTCGCGCCGGGCACCCACAAGATGTCATCCGCGCCGTTGTTGTTGACGGCGCGGCCCGCGACGAAAAACCAGTCCGACAGGCGGTTGAGGTATTTGACCGCAGATTCATTCACGGTCTCGATCGCGGCCAGGGCGATGGTTTCACGCTCGGCGCGGCGCGCGACGGTCCGGCACATGTGGAAATGCGCGGCCAAGGGCGTGCCGCCGGGCAGGATGAAACTGCGCAAGGGTTGCAGATCCTTGTTCATCGCGTCGATTTCGGATTCCAGCCGGTCGATCTGTTCGGGCGCCATGCGCAAGGGGGGGTATTCGGCCTCCGCGTCGCGCTCCATGTCCGGCGTGCACAGGTCCGCCCCCAGGTCGAACAGGTCATTCTGGATCCGGGCCACGGCCGCGGCCATATCGTCGGTCGCGTGCAGCCGGGCAATGCCCATCACCGCGTTCAGCTCATCGACCGTGCCGTAAGCGGTCACGCGCTGCGAATGCTTGGCCACGCGCGCGCCGTTGCCCAGCGCGGTTTCGCCCGCATCGCCGGTGCGCGTGTAAATCTTGTTCAGAACAACCATGTCAGGCCCCTTTTTGCCGGAAATAGACGAAAGCGACGATCAGCATAACGGCGATGAACTGCGCGTATAGCCGCCAGCGCATCATCCGGTTGCCGTGTTTCTGGTTAAAGGCACCGCCGCGGCCAAACCCGCCAATGCCCACCACCAGAACGCCCAGCACCGCAAGGCAGGCCACCATGGCGGCAATGAATAACGGGTCGTTTGCGAGCATGGCCTGTCCCCCTGTCGTCGCGTCTTGCGCGCAACTTAATCTTATTGCCGCGCGTTGCGACCCCTAATTTCGCTGCGCGTTACAGGCGCTGCAAAATCATGTCCAATGCCCGCGTGGGCAGGATGCGCCGCAAGCCCCCCAGCAGGTAAGTGGGGGTCGTGACCGCGTAGCGCGGTTTGGGGCGGCGCGATTCCAGCGCGTGGATAAGGCGCTTGGTGACGGCCTCGGGCGGCAATTCGAAGAAATCCGGGTCGCGCTTGTCGTATAACCGCGCCAGCAGGCTGTCGCGATACTGCGCGGCGCGGGGGCTGTTCTGCCAGTCGATCCACGCCTCGAACTGCGGGATGGAATTCTCGCGAATGCGCGAGGTGATCGGCCCCGGTTCGATCAGCGACACATGAATTCCGGTGCCCGCCAGCTCCAGCCGCATCACGTCACTCAGCCCTTCCAGCGCGAATTTGGTGGCGACATAGGCGCCGCGCCATTTCAGCGCGGCCAGCCCCAGCACCGACGAATTCTGCACGATCCGCCCATGCCCCTGCGCGCGCATGACCGGAATGACCGCGCGGGTCAGCTCGTGCCAGCCGAACAGGTTGGTTTCAAACAGCGCGCGCAACCCGTCGGTGGGCAGGTCTTCGACCGCGCCGGGCAGGGCGAAGGCACCGTTGTTGAACAGCGCATCCAGCCGCCCGCCGGTGCGATCCAGCGCCTGTGCCAGCCCGGCATGGATGCTGGCCGTGTCGGTCAGGTCCAGCACGAAACTGTCCAGCCCTTCGGCGCGCAGGCGCGCGCAATCCTCGGGTTTGCGGCAGGTGGCCAGCACCTGCCAGCCGCGCGCCGCCAGCGCGTGGGCCGCATGATGGCCGATACCGGAACTGCACCCGGTTATCAGAACGCTGCGCAACACGGCCCCCTAGCGTTTGTCCCATTGCTCGCGCTTGCGGTAGATGGTCGAGGGCGCGATGTCCAGTTCGCGCGCCGCGCGCGGCACCGACCCGCGATGCCGGGCGATGGCCGATGTTATCGCGCGCTGTTCGATTTCCGCCATGGTCATGCCGGCAAAGGGATCGCCGGACTCTGCCGTTGCCTCGGCGGTGCGCGCGGGGGCGTCCTGCGGTGCCAGGTCCGGCGGCAGCATGTCACGCGTGATGACCTCGCCATCATGCAACACCACAGCGTGCCGCAGAACATTTATCAACTCGCGGACATTGCCGCGCCATGGCAGCGTCAGAAACAACTCCAGCACATCGGGAGCGATGCTAGAAAAGGACTTGCCTTCTTCCGCCGCGATCTGCGCCAGGTAATGCTGCGCCAGCAGGTGGATATCGGTGCCGCGCGCGCGCAAGGGCGGCATGGTGATGGGGATCACGAACAGCCGGTAATACAGATCCTCGCGCAACCGGCCCGCGCGCATGTCCTCTGTCGGGTCGCGGCTGGCGGTGCAGATCAGCCGCACATCGACCTTGATCTGGCGCGTGTCGCCCACGGGCGCAAAGCTGGCGCGTTGCTTGAACCGCAGGAATGCAGCTTGCAGTTCAAGGCTCATGTCCTGAATGTTCTGCACGAATAACGTGCCGCCATCGGCCTGCGCAATCGCCCCGGTCCGTGTCTGGACCTGCCCGCGTCGGGTCTTTTGGCCGGCCTGCCCGAACAGCTCTATTTCCAGGTGTTCGGGGTCGGACGCACTGCAATTCACGCTGACAAAGCGTTGCGTCGCACGGGCCGATTTCAGATGCACGGCACGGGCGCAAAGCTCCTTGCCGGTGCCGCTTTCGCCCAGGATGAACACCGGGGCCGTTGATCCGGCCACTGCCGCGATGCGGCAATGGACCTCTTGCATCGCGTCCGAGCGGCCCATGAAGGCGCGGTCAAGCGCTTCGATCCGGCTGGAATCATCACCCGTCAGGCTGACATCTTCGTGCAGACCGGCGAATGCGCTGGTCACGGCGCCGATCATGCGGATATCGCCCAGTGGCTTGACCAGGAAATCATGCGCGCCCTCGCGCGTGGCGTCGATGGCATTGGTCACGGACCCGTTCGCGGTGATGACGATGATCCGCGTATCCGGCTGCAATTCCAGCATTTCGCGCATGACCATCAGCCCGTCGGCATCCGGCAGCATCAGGTCCAGCAAAACCACCCGCGCGTGGTGTTCGGCGAATTTCTTCAGGGCTTCGGCCCCGCTGGAGGCCAGCATCGGATTGTAGCCCGCCTTGCGCAGAACCGTTGCGTAAAGCATCTGCAACGAAGGCGTGTCCTCGACCAGAAGCAGACCGTGTTCCGGTTCGTCCTGCATCGGGTTCCTCAATCCGCTGACGCGAGCTGGGCGAGCGCGGTGCTGGTTTCCCCGGTTTCGGTCGCAAGACGCGCCAAGAGCTTGTCAATCTTGGCCGTGTCGCGTGTTTGGCAGGCTTTTTCGACCTCTCTGGCCAGGTCCGCCAGCGCAAGCGCGCCGACCGTCACGGCCAGTCCCTTGATGCCATGCGCCGCCTTGCAGATCGACACATGGTCACGGGCTTTTCCGGGCTCGGCCGTGGCGGTCAACAGCGTGGTGCGGCAGCGGTCAAGATCATGGCGGACCTGCGTGACCAAGGCGGCGCGCATCTCCGGTCCGCCCATGTCAACGAACTCTGACAAAGTTCCGGGATCAAATCTGGAAACGTCTTTATCGGACAGACTGGTCACAACCGCACCGCACTCTTGAAAAAGGCAACACGCCCCTAGGCTGACAACCTAGTCCGAAGCCGGTTGCGACAACAAGGGCTTTCATTGCCGTTGCGTGTGTTTTGATCGGTCCGTGGTGCCGCAGGTTGAATCAGCCCGTTTTCGTGGCAGGCAGTCCCAGGCTGCCCAGAGCGTCCGTGATCTCGTCCAGGATGGCCGGGTCGTCGATCGTGGCGGGCATCTTGAACGTCTCGCCATCGGCGATCTTGACCATGGTGGCGCGCAAGATCTTGCCCGAGCGGGTCTTGGGCAAGCGGTCCACCACCACGGCCAGCTTGAAGGCGGCGACCGGCCCGATCCTGTCGCGCACCAGCTTGACGCAGTCCGTGACAACGTCGGACGCCGCGCGCTCCGCGCCGTTGTTCAGGCACAGAAAGCCCAGCGGAACTTGACCCTTCAAATCGTCGGACACGCCGATCACCGCGCATTCGGCAACATCGGGGTGGCTGGCCAGCACTTCTTCCATGCCGCCGGTGGACAGGCGGTGGCCGGCCACGTTGATGACGTCATCGGTGCGCGCCATGATGTAGACATAGCCGTCCTCATCCATGTAACCCGCGTCGCCGGACGCGTAGTAGCCGGGGAATTGTTCCAGGTAGCTTTTGCGGAAACGGGCTTCGGCGTTCCAAAGCGTCGGCAAGGTGCCCGGCGGCAGCGGCAGCTTGATCGCGATCGCGCCCAACTCGCCCGCGGCGACCGGGTGGCCGCCTTCGTCCAGCACCTGCACGTCATAGCCGGGCATGGCCACGGCGGGCGACCCGATCTTGATGGGCAATTGTTCAATTCCCACCGGGTTCGCGGCAATCGCCCAGCCAGTTTCGGTCTGCCACCAATGGTCGATGACCGGCACGCCCAGCTTGTCCTGCGCCCATGCGATGGTGTCGGGATCGGCGCGCTCGCCCGCCAGGTAGACCTGTTTCAGGCAGGAGAGGTCGTATTTGCCGACATATTCGCCCTTCGGGTCCTCGCGCTTCACGGCGCGGAACGCGGTCGGCGCGGTGAAGAAGCTCTTGACCTTGTGTTCCGAAATCACCCGCCAGAAGGTGCCCGCATCCGGCGTGCCGACGGGCTTGCCTTCGAACACGATGGTGGTGTTCCCGGCCAGCAACGGCGCGTAGCAGATATAGCTGTGGCCCACGACCCAGCCGACATCGCTGGCCGCCCAGAACACGTCGCCCGGATCGACATTGTAGATGGCCTTCATCGTCCAGTGCAGCGCGACCATGTGCCCGGCTGTCGGGCGCACCACGCCCTTGGGCGCGCCGGTGGTGCCGGAGGTATAGAGGATATACGCCGGGTGGTCGCCCGAAACGGGCACACATTCGGCAGGGGCTACGCCGTATTGAAAGCCGTGCCAGTTGTGGTCGCGCCCGTCGGTCAGCTTGGCCACTTCCTGTTCGCGCTGCAAGATGACGCAGAACTCGGGCTTGTGGCTGGCGGCGTCGATCGCGGCATCCAGCAGCGGTTTGTAATGCACCACGCGGCCCGGTTCCAACCCGCAGCTTGCCGCGATGATGGCCTTGGGGGCCGCGTCGTCGATGCGCACGGCCAGTTCATTGGCGGCAAAGCCGCCGAACACCACCGAATGCACCGCGCCCAGCCGCGCGCAGGCGAGCATCGCCTCCAGCGCTTCGGGGATCATCGGCATGTAGATGATGACCCGGTCGCCCTTTTCCACGCCCTTGGCGCGCAGGGCTCCGGCCAGGTTGGCCACGCGGTTGCGCAATTCGACAAAGCTGATCTCGCGCTTGGTGTGGGTGACGGGGCTGTCATGGATGATGGCCGTCTGCTCGCCGCGCCCGGCCTCGACATGGCGGTCGACCGCGTTCCAGCAGGTGTTGCATTGCGCGTCCTTGAACCATTCATAAAGCGGGGCGTGATCGTCGAACAGCGCCTTGGAAGGGGGGGTCACCCAGTCGATCGCCTGGGCTTGCTCCATCCAGAATTTGTTCGGGTCTTGCAATGATGCGCGGTGCAGGTCGGCATAGGCCATGGTCATCCTCCTCAGAATGGCCATGGCTTAGCCGAGCGTGGGGCCCGCGCGCAATGGCTGTTACCGGGAACATGCGCGCGCGGGGTGCGGAAAGTTTGCAATGTTGCGCCTTGGGTTTGCAAACAAGAGGATCGGCGCGCCGGGAAAGCGCCAACGACACCGATTTTGCAAACTTCTCCGGCCTCTGCGTTACCCGTATTGCGCGACCGGCGTTCCCGCCAGCGCCGACATGTTCAACAGGCCCCGCGCCGTGATGGACGGCGTCACGATATGCGCGGTGTTGCCCATGCCCATCAGGATCGGCCCGACTTCCAACGCGCCGGAGCGGGTTTTCAGAATGTTGCGCACGCCGCTGGCCGCGTCGGTGCTGGCAAATACCAGCACATTCGCCTGGTCGGGGAAGCGCGCCTCTGGCAAAAGCCGCGCGCGCAATTCGGGGTCCAGGGCGGCATCGACATGCATCTCGCCCTCGTAATCGAAATCGACACCCATGCCGTCGAGGATTTCCATGGCCGCGCGCATGTTGCGCCCCGAAGGTGTGTCCAGATTGCCGAACTGGCTGTGCGAACACAAAGCCACTTTCGGGTCCAGCCCGAAGCGGCGCACATGGCGCGCGGCGGCAATCGCGGTTTCGACAATCTGCTCTGGCTTCGGGTTGGGGTGGACCTGCGTGTCGGCGACGAACAGGTTGCCTTCCTGCTGGATCAGCAAGGACAGCGCGCCGACCGCGTGGCGTTCGGGTCCGCCCAAGATCTGCGTGATGTAGTTCAGATGCCACAGATATTGCCCGAAGGTGCCGCAGATCAGGCTGTCGGCATCGCCCCGGTGCACCATGATCGCACCAATCGCCGTGGTGTTGGTGCGCAGAATGGCGCGGGCCAGGTCGGGGGTCACGCCGCGGCGCTGCATGATCTGGTGGTAGCTGCGCCAATAATCGCGGTAGCGCGGGTCGTCCTGCGGGTTGACCAGTTCGAAATCTGTGCCCGGTTTGATGGACAATCCCGCGCGCTCCAGCCGGTTGGCGATGACTTCGGGCCGGCCGATCAGGATGGGCACCTCCGTGGTTTCCTCCAGCATGGCACTGGCGGCGCGCAGCACCCTCTCGTCCTCGCCCTCGGCAAAGACGATCCGGCGCGAGGCGTGGCGCGCGGCCTCGAACACCGGTCGCATGATCATGGCAGAGCGGAAGACCGACGCATCCAGCCCTTGTTTATAGGCCTCCAGATCGGCCAGCGGGCGCTTGGCCACGCCCGACTCCATCGCCGCTTGGGCGACCGAACTGGCGACAATGCCCATCAGGCGCGGGTCGAACGGCTTGGGGATCAGGTAATCCGCCCCGAAGCTGAGCTGTTCGCCCTTGTAGGCCGCTGCCGCTTCGGCGCTGGTGGTCGCGCGCGCCAGCGCCGCGATCCCCTCGACACAGCCGATCTGCATCGCGTCGTTTATCTCTGTCGCGCCCACGTCCAGCGCGCCGCGAAAGATGAACGGAAAGCACAGCACGTTATTGACCTGGTTGGGAAAATCAGAGCGCCCGGTGGCGATGATGGCATCGGGCGCGACCTCGCGCACCGCGTCGGGCAGAATTTCCGGCGTCGGGTTGGCCAGTGCAAAAATGATCGGGCGCTTGGCCATGCGCGCGACATGGTCGGCGGTCAAGGCACCGGGGCCGGACAGTCCCAGAAACAGGTCCGCGCCGTCGATGACATCGTCCAGCCTGCGCGCATCGGTGTCCTGCGCGTAAGCGGCTTTTTGCGGGGTCATATCTACCTCGCGCCCGGCATGGACCAGCCCGTGAATGTCGCACAGGAACACGTTCTCGCGCTTTACCCCCAGCTTCAGCAGCATGTTCAGACAGGCAATGCCCGCAGCACCGCCGCCGGTGCTGACGATCTTGATATCCTCGAACCGCTTGCCCGCAACCCGCAACGCGTTGGTCGCGGCCGCCCCCACGACGATCGCGGTGCCGTGCTGGTCGTCATGGAAAACGGGTATCCCCATGCGCTCGCGGCAGATCCGCTCCACGATGAAGCAATCGGGGGCCTTGATGTCTTCGAGGTTGATCGCGCCGAAGGTCGGTTCCAGCGCGCAGACGATCTCTGCCAGCTTTTCGGGGTCGGGCTCGTCCAGTTCAATGTCGAAACAGTCGATATTGGCGAATTTCTTGAACAGGACGGCCTTGCCCTCCATCACCGGCTTCGACGCCAGCGCGCCGATATTGCCCAGGCCCAGAACCGCCGTGCCGTTCGTCACAACCGCGACCAAGTTGCCGCGCGCGGTGTAGCGGGCGGCCTCGTCCGGGTTTGCCTTGATCTCGGTGCAGGCTTCGGCCACGCCGGGCGAGTAGGCGCGCGACAGGTCATAGCCGTTGGCCAATGGCTTGGTCGCGCGGATTTCCAGCTTACCGGGGCGCGGGTATTCGTGGTAGATCAGGGCAGGGTGGCGGTTGTCGTCCTGGCTGTGCTCTGTCATCTGTCCCTCCTGCCGCGATTTGGTTTACCCTTAAACGATTGTCGCATCGCTGCAAGACCCGGTGGCGCTTGAGCTGTTTCAGCCAATCGCGAAGAAACGCGATGGCGCAGGCTTGCATCGGTCGGCGCTGGGGCGCAAACTCGGTCAAAAGGGGTATGCCATGTCACTCGAAGATGCGGCGCGCGATGTGCGCGCGCGGGCCTATGTGCCGTATTCCAAATTCAAGGTGGGCGCCGCGTTGCGGGCCGAAACCGGGGCGGTCTTTACCGGCTGCAATGTCGAGAATGTCGCCTATCCCGAAGGCACTTGCGCCGAGGCCGGCGCGATTGCCGCCATGATCGCGGGCGGGGCGCGGCGTATTGCCGAAATCGTGGTCATTGCCGACAGCCCGACGCCGGTGCCGCCCTGCGGGGGCTGCCGCCAGAAGATCGCGGAATTCGCGGGGCCCGACGTGCCGGTCACGCTGCTATCGCTGAACGGCGCACGGCTGGACACCACGGTCGGCGCGCTTTTGCCCGGCGCGTTCGGCGCGGACCACATGGGGCGCGGCTGATGCCCCGCGCCTTTCTGGTCGTGCTGGATTCGGTCGGGTGCGGCGGTGCGCCCGATGCGGATGCGTTTGGCGATCTGGGCGCGAACACCTTGGGCCATATCGCGCAGGCCTGCGCAGAGGGCCGCGCCGATCAGGGCCGGGCAGGGCCGCTCAGCCTGCCGGTGCTGGACGGGCTGGGGCTGGGGGCGGCGATCAGCTTGGCCTCTGGTCTGGACGCGCCGGGGCTTGGTGCGCAGCCCGCGGGCCTTTGGGGGGCCGCGACCGAAATCTCGCGCGGCAAGGACACGCCCTCGGGCCATTGGGAATTGGCGGGCGTGCCGGTGCCATGGGACTGGACCTATTTTCCCCGGCAAACCCCGGCCTTTCCGCCCGACCTGACCGCCATGGTCTGCGACCTGGCAGGCACTGACGGGATCCTGGGCAACTGCCATTCCGGCGGGCTGGCCATCATCGACGCAGAGGGCGCCGCCCATCTGCGCACCGGCTGGCCCATCTGCTACACATCCGCCGACAGCGTGTTCCAGATTGCCGCGCATGAAACCGCCTTCGGGTTGGAGCGGCTGCACCAGCTCTGCGCCGATCTTGCCCCCCATCTGCACACAATGCGCGTGGGCCGCGTGATCGCGCGGCCCTTCACGGGCACCGAAGGCGCGTTCACCCGCACCCCCAACCGCCGCGACTATGCCATCGCGCCACCCGCGCCCACGCTGTGCGATTGGGTCAGCGGGGCGGGGCGCGTGGTGCATGGCGTGGGCAAGATCGCCGATATCTTCTCGGGGCAGGGGATCAGCCACAGCCACAAGGGCCGCGATGACGCAGCCCTTTGCGAGCACCTGCTGCGGTTGGTCGACAGCGCAGAGGACGGGTCGCTTACCTTCTGCAACCTTGTCGAGTTCGACAGCCTTTACGGCCACCCGCGCGACGTCGCGGGCTACGCGCGCGCGCTGGAGCGGTTCGATGACGTGGCGGGCCGGATGCTCGACCGCCTGCGCCCCGGCGACATGGCGATCTTCACCGCCGACCATGGCAACGACCCGACCGCGCCCGGTTCGGACCACACGCGCGAGCGGGTGCCGGTGCTGGTGGCGGGGCAGGGCGCGGGGCAAATCGGGCATTGCGGTTTCGTCGATGTCGCGGCATCTGTCGCGCATCACCTTGATGTGCCAAGCCTTGGACCGGGACGGAGCTTTCTGCCATGAGCGATTTCGCAAAGCTGCCCAAGCTGGAACTGCACCTGCATCTGGAAGGGGCGGCGCCGCCCGCCTTCATCCGAGGGCTGGCGCAGCGCAAGGGCGTGGACCTGTCGGGCATATTCGACGATCAGGGCGCGTATAAATACACCGGCTTCGTGGATTTCCTGCGCGTGTACGAGGCCGCTTGCACGGTCCTGACCACCCCGCAGGACTTTCACGACCTGACGCTGGCGGTGCTGGAACACTCCGCCGCGCATGGGGTGATCTATTCCGAAGCCTTCCTGTCGCCCGATTTCTGCGGCGGTGGCGATCTGGCGGCGTGGCGCGACTATCTGGCGGCGATCCAGACTGCGGCGGCGACCGCAGAGGCGCAGATGGGTATTGCCTTGCGCGGCTGCATCACCTGCATTCGCCATTTCGGGCCGGAAAAGGCGCGCGTGATCGCCAAATGCGCGCAGGAAACGGCAGGCGATTTCATCACCGGATTCGGCATTGCGGGGGATGAGAACGCGGGCGCGCTTGCCGATTTCACCTACAGCTTCGACGCCGCGCGCGAAGCGGGTCTGGGCCTGACCGCCCATGCCGGCGAATGGCGCGGCCCGAATGAGTTGCGCGCGGCGCTTGAGCATCTGCGCGTGTCGCGCATCGGCCATGGCGTGCGCGCGGTTGAGGACCCGGCGCTGGTGGACCATCTGGCGCAAACCGGCACGGTGCTGGAAATCTGCCCCGGTTCCAATATCGCCCTTGGCGTCTATCCCGACCTGCGCGCGCATCCGATTGAAAAACTGCGCGCCGCGGGCGTGGCGATCACTGTCTCGACCGACGACCCGCCGTTCTTTCACACCGATATGAGCGCGGAATATGCCGGTCTGCACCGCGCTTTCGGCTGGGAGCAGCCGGAATTCGACGCGCTGGCGCAAACCGCGTTGAATGCCGCGTTTTGCGACGACAGCACCCGCGCAAGCCTTGCCAAACGACTGGAAACTGCATGACCCATCCCGACCTGACGCTGATCGACCACCCGCTGGTGCAACACAAGCTGAGCCTGATGCGGGACAGTCGCACGCCTAGTCCCGAATTCCGCCGTCTGCTTCGCGAGATCGCGCTGCTACTGACCTACGAGGCCACGCGCGATCTGCCCATCGCGCCACAGCGCATCGACACGCCGCTGACGGCAATGGACGCGCCCATGCTGGCCGGTCCCGACCCGGCGGTGGTGTCGATCCTGCGCGCGGGCAACGGGTTGCTCGACGGGGTGCTGGACGTGGTGCCGACCGCCAAGGTGGGCTTTGTCGGCCTGTATCGTGACGAAGAAACCCTGCGCCCGGTGGAATACTACAACAAGCTGCCCTCGGACATGCCGGGGCGCTTCACCATCGCCGTGGACCCGATGCTGGCCACCGGCCATTCCGCCGCCGCCGCGATTGATTTACTGAAGCGGGCCGGGGCTGCGCGGATCTGTTTCATCTGCCTGCTGGCCGCACCCGAAGGCGTGGCGGTGATGGCCAACGCGCACCCGGACGTGCGCATCGTGACCGCCGCGCTTGACAGCCATCTGAATGAAAAGGGTTATATCGTGCCCGGACTTGGCGATGCAGGCGACCGCATTTTCGGCACGGTGTGAACAGACACGGGCGAATCGGCTTTACTTTTCAATGCTGCCAGCGCCATTCTTGGCATGATTAACCGGGGGGTTAGGATGAATCGATTTTTGATGGCCGCAAGCGTGGCGGCGATTTGCGCAGGTGTCAGCGTGCAGGCGCAGACCAACGGGTTGGACCCTGCGAATTTGCCACCCTCGGGTTTTGACGGGCGCGAATTCGTGGATAGTGCGGGCTGCGCCTTCTTGCGCTCGACCTTCGGTGGAGAGGTGACATGGGTGCCGCGCTACGGCCCAGACCGCAACCCGATATGCGACCGGAGCCCGACCGATTTCTCGACCGTGGCTGCGTCCACGCCAGCGTCAGCGGCGACGACCACGACGACCGACGCGGCGCTACAAGACGCGGAAGCGGATGAAACTGCCGCCCGCGAGATGGCACAAGAGGCACCGGGTGAGACGCAGACAGAGTCGCGGCCATCCGGACGCATAGAGGTCGTCGGCGCGGTGGCAGACGGCGCGCGGCGCCCAGGGCCCGGCTTTCTGGGCAAGGAACCGGCAGCGGCTGGTGTGACACCGCGCCGCGCGACGCCCAAACCGCGCCTGCCGCAAGCCGATGCGTCGGGCCGCCACCCGTCCTGTCCGGCCAGCGCGCCTTACGGTCAATTGGTGGACACGCTTGCCGGGCGGAAGATGGTGCGCTGCGTGACCAGTCCGTCGCTGTTCCTGGATGAGTATGCCCAGCCGAAACCCCGTGCCGTGGCCCATGCGCCGCGCGCCGCCCCTGGCCATGGCGCGCGCATTCAGGTTGGCAGTTTCGGGATCGCCAGCAATGCCAAACGGCTTGTTGCGCGGCTGAACGCCCGTGGCCTGCCCGCCAGCGCGCACGCGGCCCGCGGCCTGATGGTGGTGACGGTCGGTCCTTTTGCCAGCGGCCCGGCGGCGCATGGCGCCTTGTCGACAGTCCGCAACATGGGGTTTGGCGACGCCTTTCTAAGGCGCTGACCCACCCACTTCGCGCCGATGACCCGGCGATGTTTCTGCGTATTGCGTTTAAAAAAGCCCCCGGTGCAGGCAGTGCACCGGGGGCTTTCGGTTGTATCGCGCGAATGCGTCGGCTTATTCGTCAGCGGAGGGGTTCACGTCTTCCAGGATGCGGGCGCCTTCCTCGATCAGGTCTTCGGCCCCTTCGACAACAGTGGATGCGGCGTCATTTGCGGCATCGGTCGCATCATCTGCTGTATCTGCGGCTGCATCGGTTGCGTCCTCTGCCGCGCCTTCGGTCGCATCGGTTGCGTCCTCTGCCGCGCCTTCCGTTGCGTCCATGGTGTCCTCTGCCGCGTCAGTCGCGTCCTCTGCCGCGCCTTCGGCTGCATCGGTTGCGTCCTCTGCCGCGCCTTCCGTTGCGTCCATGGTGTCCTCTGCCGCGCCTTCGGCCGCATCGGTTGCGTCGTCGACGGCATCGGCCCCGTTGCCCATCAGGTCATTCACCATGCCTTCTGCTTCGGAGACAGCGCTGTCGACGGCCTCCCCAACATTCTCCGTCGCTCCGTCCACCGCGTCTTCGATGGCTGTCACGGCGTCGTCCGTGGCTTCCTCGGCGGCACCCACGGCGTCATCAACGGCGTCGCTGACAGCTTCTTCGGTCGCGTTGACGCCTTCTTCGACATCGGTTGCGACATCGTCCGCTTCTTCAACCGTCTCTTCTACCGCGTCTTCCGCAGGGGCGGTGACCGGGGCTTCGGCTGGTGCATTTGTGTCCGTGGGCGTGCGCGATTGCACACCCAGCCAGATACCAACGGCGGCCACGGCCACGGCGATCAGCGTCAAAACCATCTTGTTCATGTCACGGTCCTTTTAAACCTGGTTAATCTGCGTCGGCATATGCCAGAGTTTGCGGCGATTGCAAAGACCGCGGGGCATAAACTGGCGGAATACCGCGCGCGATTCGCGCTTGAATCATGGCCTGCACGGCCTTAGATTGCGCGCCATCAACGAAAACACACAAGGAATTCAGCCATAGCCCGCAGACCGCACAATGCCCCGCCCCCGCGCGACACCGGACCCCGTGTCAATGAGCGCATCCGCGCCCCAGAAATACGGCTGATCGGCGCAGAGGGAGAGAACCTGGGCGTGGTAAAACCCCCGCAAGCGATGATGCTGGCCGAAGAGGCCGGATTGGACTTGGTCGAAATTTCGCCCAACGCGACGCCGCCGGTCTGCAAGATCATGGATTTCGGCAAGTTCAAGTATGAGCAGCAAAAGCGCGAGGCCGAGGCCCGCAAGAAGCAGCACGTCATCGAGATCAAGGAAGTCAAATTCCGCCCCAATACCGACACGCATGATTACGATGTGAAAATGCGCAATGTGCTGCGGTTCCTGGAAGGGGGCGACAAGGTCAAGGTCACGCTGCGTTTCCGGGGGCGCGAGATGGCGCACCAGAGCCTGGGCGCGGAATTGCTGAACCGCGTGGCCACCGATGTCGAGGATATCGGCAAAGTCGAGAATATGCCCAAGATGGAAGGGCGGCAGATGATCATGATGATCGCGCCGCGCTGATCCTGACGTCAGGGCTGTGATGACGGAAACCCGGCATGACCTGCCGGGTTTTTTCATGTGCTACATCCGCCGGATATAGGTCCAGGTTGGCACATTGGCGCGGCGCGCGACGGAATAGGCTTCGGCATCGCCCAGGTAGTCGAAGCCCGCATTGGTCAGCACATGGGCCGAAGCCGGGTTGTCCTGGAACACTTCGGCAAAGAGCGTGCGTGCCTTGTGCGGGTTGGCCTTGATGAGGCAGGCCACCGCTTCCGACGCATAGCCCGCGTTCCAGAAGGCGGGGGCGACCCAATAACCGATCTGGCTTTGCTGGCGGTCGAGCGGTTTCAATGAAATCAGCCCCAGAACCGACGCCTTGTCATACCCGGCGCCATCCATGACCCAGACATCCTCTTGACGGGGTGTTGCGGTCGCGCGGGCGATGAATTGCGCGGTGACGCCGGGCGGCAGCGGGTGCGGAATGGAGCGCGTGCCTTCGGCCAACCGCGCGTCACTCGTGTAAAGCTCCAGAAGCGCTTCGTCGGATGGCTGCAACGGGCGCAGCACCAGCCGCGCCGCGGTCAGGACCGGCAAGGCGTCGCAAATTGTCGCGTCGCGTATCATGATCTCCTCCAATCGGGCTGTGCCCGCGATATCGCGCAGGGTGCCGGGCGGTTATCCCCCAATTCGCCACGGCGCGCGGAAACGAAACAGGGCCGGCATCTCTGCCGACCCTGCGTTACATGCGAAATGTGACAGTTCGGCTTATTCGGCGGCATCCGCCATCGGCTGCACCGATACGAAGCTGCGACCCTTCAGACCCTTGGTGAAGGTCACGCGACCTTCGGTCAGGGCAAACAGGGTGTGGTCGCGGCCCATGCCGACGCCTTCACCCGCGAAATGCTTGGTCCCGCGCTGACGCACGATGATGTTGCCGGGCACCGCGACCTGACCGCCATAGAGCTTGACGCCAAGGCGGCGTCCGGCAGAGTCGCGACCGTTGCGGGAGGAACCGCCTGCTTTCTTGTGTGCCATGAGCTGTTACTCCTGTTCAGATGCGAATTGCTTGGCTTGGTCGATCCAGCCGTCACGCTCGATCCGGCCTTTGAACGACAGCTTGTCATCCATGTAGGCAATTTCGGACGGACCCCAAGCGGCAATCTGGTCAAAGTGGAAAACGCCGTTTTCGTGCAGCAAACCTTCCAGCTTGGGACCGACGCCGGAGATCTTCTTCAGATCGTCGGGCTTGCCGCCGCGCGCTTCGGTGAGCAGGTTGGCGGGCTTGGTGCCCTCGCTCTCGGCGGCTTCGGCCGGGGCTACGGCTTTCGGAGCTTCGGCTTTCGGGGCCGCCGCTTTCTTGGCGGGCTGGGCTGCCGGTGCCGCGGCTTCGATCGCGAAGCCGGACACGGACCCGGTACCGATCGCAGCCTGCACGCCCGACGCATCCGCACCAGAGGCCAAGATGTCGGTCACGCGCACAAGCGTCAGCTTCTGGCGGTGGCCCTTGGTGCGCTGCGAGCTGTGCTTGCGGCGGCGCTTGACGTAATGGATGACCTTGTCGGCCTTGACCTGGTCGATCACCTCGGCCTGCACGCCGGCACCGTCCACGGTGGGTGTGCCGATGACGGGGCTGTCGCCACCGAGCATCAGAATCTCGTTGAACTGGACTTTTTCACCAGCTTGTGCGGCAATGCGTTCCACGCGCAGAACGTCACCCGCCTGCACCCGGTATTGCTTGCCACCTGTTTTCAGGACCGCGAACATATCGGTCTTTCCTTGTTTTCCTGCCGCGCCCTTTGGCCCCTGCGTGTGCCGCAGGCGTTTGATGCCGTCGGGCTGCGTGCCCCGTTCGGGGCATAGCCATGTTGCCGCGCGGGCCGAATGCCCGAACGGAAGCCGCCTATTGCACCAGCGGGCGCGGGCTGTCAAGCCGGGCGCGGGTCAAATTCAGGATGTTGCGTGCCGGGTGATCTGCGTTAGGCTGGACCCGGTTCTGATTGGAGGAGAGACCATGACCCGCCTTGTTTCCACGACCGCCGTCGCCCTTCTGGTGGCCGGGCCTGCCTTGGCCGAGAACGTCAATATCACCCCCGATACGGCCTCCGTGACGGTTGAAACCCCGTCCGGCCCGGTCGAGATTTCGCGCGTCCAGGACGAATCGGCCGTCATAGACGGGGAATTTGCCCGCATCGCGCGGCCTTGCCCGGAATTCTGCATCCAGCCGATGACACCTGCCGAAGGGGTGCGCACCGTGGGAGAACTGGATGTGATGGACGCGCTGCAAGACCCGGACACGTTGGTCGTGGATGGCCGCGTGCGCCCCGATTGGCAGACCGGCACCATTCCCGGTGCGGTGAACATGCCCTATACCGAGATGGCGGATGAGCTGCACGAATTGGGGTGCGAGCCGGATTTCGAAGGTTTCATCTGCGATGCCGAGGTGGTGCCGAACCTCGTGATGTTCTGCAACGGTCCGTGGTGCGGCCAGTCCCCCGCCGCGATCCGCCGCATTATCGACGCGGGCTACCCGGTCGAGAAGATCGCCTATTACCGCTGGGGGATGCAAGGCTGGCGGATGCTGGGCCTGACCGTCGCGGGCGGCGAAGGCTAACCCCCCAGCACCAGCGCACGCGGCGTGTTGTCGGGGCGCAGCATGTAAAGCGTGCGCTCCCCGATCGCCGCGACGGTGGCATCTTGCAGCCGGTCGCCCTCGCGCACGCGCAGGATGCGTCCATTGGGCAAACGCACCAGCGCGTGGCGCACACCATCCGCTTCGACCACCGCGATCAGGTTGACGTCATCCAGCGCAAGGGCGGCGGCTTGTGTTGCAGCGTCTTCGACCGTCTGGCCGGGTGGCAAGGTAAAGCTGTCGGGCGCCGCGCCATCCCCAAGGCTGAGCGGCAGCGGCGCGAGCGCATGGGTCATGACCGGGCGTTCTGGCGGTTCGGGAGCAACGGCCGGGGCGGCGCGTTCAGGTTCGACGGGTTCACGGCCCATGTCGGTTGGCGCGGGCGCGGGGCAGAACGCGCCCCGATCCTGGCAATGATCCACCCGGTCCGCGACCCAGTACAGCGCGCCAAGCGTCATCACCACCCCAAGCGGCAGCTGCCACAGCCAGCCGCGCGCAGGGGGCGCGGGCCGGGCCGGGCGCAGATGCTCGGGCAGGGGGTGCGGGTTGTGTCGCATGGAACGGCGCGCTTTCATAGGGGCGAACATAGCGCAAACCGAATGCCTGCGCGAACCAAAAGCCTAATCCGCAAGCGTTACGATTGTTTGAAACCCGTGGTGCCTATCGTGCAAAAGCGGGAAACACTTTTGCGCGACATGCCCTAGTATCCCGCTTTTCTGGACACTTCGTGCATCAGGGGGCGGCCCGCCTCGACCCGCGCGATATTCTGCGCGATCACGTCGGACGCGGTATCCGGGCGCGTGGCGGCGGCGATATGCG
>JAAAPG010000231.1 GCA_009908405.1 Alphaproteobacteria bacterium
GGGGATGACATGCCACAGCACCGCTGCCACCAAGGCCGTGATCCCCGCCATGGCCCAAAGCGCCGCGCGCCAGCCATAGGCCTCGGACGCCCAGGCCAGTGGCCATGCGCCAAGGATGTTGCCCAGCGACCCGATGGCAATTACCGTCCCTGCCAGCGTGGCGAACATCGTCGCCGGGTAGCTGCGCGCGAAGATGTAATAGGACGCCATCAGCACCGGTGCGCAGCCCACGCCCAGAAGCATCATCGCCAAGTGGATATGTGTCGCGGATTGCGCCATGGCAAACAGCGCCGCGCCGCCGGTGCCCCCCAGCCCCAGCATCAGCGCCGTTGTCCGGCGTGGCCCGACCTGGTCCAACGCTGCCCCAAGCGGAATTTGCGCCACGGCAAAGACCAGGAACCACAGGCCGGATGACAGCGCCAGGTCGTCGGGCGTGACCCCCAGATCCTGCGCCAACGGCCCGGCCAACACAGCCAGGAAAGCGCGGTAAAACTGGCTGAGCAGATAGCCCAGCACAAGGCAGATAATCCCACGTTCCACCCGCGAACCTCCTCCCAAAGGACACGGCAAGCTGTAGTGAACTTGTGAACCAAGTGCAATGCGCAGCTTTCGGGGTGCGCGGGCCGGGTTCAGGCGTTATGGCTTGAGCGACAGCAACAGGGGTGCCGGATGGAGCAAAGCTATCATTACAAGCTGATCGCGCGGGCGATCGCGCTGATCGACGCGCCCGGCGGCACCGCGCGCAGCCTGGACGACCTGGCCGCCGATCTGGGGCTGAGCCCGGCGCATTTTCAGCGCGTGTTCAGCGCCTGGGCCGGGGTGTCGCCCAAGCGCTACCAGCAATACCTGACGCTGGGCCATGCGCGGCGCTTGCTGGATGCGAGGTTCACGACGTTCGATGCCGCCTTGCAGCTTGGCCTGTCGGGGCAGGCCCGGCTGCATGACCTGTTTTTGCGGTGGGAAGGCATGACACCGGGCGACTATGCCAAGCGCGGCGAGGGCCTGACCATCCGGCATGGCTGGTTCGACAGCCCGTTCGGCCCGGCTTTGGGGCTGGCGACCGAGCGCGGGTTGTGCGGGCTGGCCTTTGCCGATGACCCGGACGATGCCACGCTGGCCGACATGACCCGGCGCTGGCCGAACGCGCGTTACATCAACGATCCGGGAGCGGCCGCGCCGCATCTGGAAGCGGCCTTTGCGCGCAAGGGGACCGCGCGCCTGCACATGATGGGCACGCCGTTTCAGATCAAGGTCTGGGAAGCACTGTTGCAGGTGCCGACCGGTCATGTGACAAGCTATGGCGAGGTGGCCAGGACCGTCTGCTCGCAGCGGGCCGCGCGTGCGGTGGGCGCGGCCGTGGGGCGCAACCCGCTGGGCTTTGTCATTCCGTGTCACCGGGTGTTGCAGGGCAATGGCGCGCTGGGCGGCTACCATTGGGGCCTGCCGCGCAAACGCGCCATGCTGGGCTGGGAAGCCGCGCGGCGCGACGTCGTCGCGCAAGCTTGATGGCGAAACATCGCGTATGCCTGCGCGGCGCAATGGCAGGCGGTGCGGTGACATGGTAATGTCGGTGCGAACAATCAGGAGTGTATCATGAAACTCGTCGCCCCTTTGGCAATTTCGGTTCTGGCGCTGGCGGCCTGTGCGCCCGATCCGAACAATCCGCAGAACCGCACGCTGGTCGGCGCTTTGACCGGGGCCGCGGTTGGCGGCGTCGTTGGTGCCGCGACCGGCGATGGCGGCGGACGGCGCGCCTTGGCGGGTGCGGCCATCGGGGGCACGGCCGGCGCGTTGATCGGCCAGCAACTTGACAGGCAGGCTGCCGAGTTGCGCCGCCAATTGGGTGGAAATGTAGACATTGAAAATACCGGGCAGGAATTGATCCTGACCCTGCCGCAAGACCTGCTCTTTGCCACTGACAGCGCCGCCGTGCGCCCGGACCTGCAAAACGACCTGGGCGTGATCGCGACCAACCTTGTAAACTATCCGCGCAGCGATGTGCGCGTGGTGGGCCATACCGACAATACCGGCTCTGCCGCCTATAACCAGGGGCTGTCAGAACGCCGCGCCGCCAGCGTGGCTCAGGTGCTCTTCAACGGCGGCGTCGCGCCGACGCGCGTGCGCACCGAAGGGCGCGGCCTGTCGCAGCCGGTGGCCGACAATGGCACGGCCGCGGGTCGGCAGCAAAATCGCCGCGTGGAAATCTACATCCGACCGCATCAACCGACCTGAACCCTTCTGGGGTATCGGGACGAGGGCGGCCCCCGACAGGGCTGCCCTTTTTCGTTGCGCAACCGTGATTGCGGTCATATCTTTTTACCAATAATCCCGGACATTCGGGACAGGAGGGGTCATGCCGTTTCAACGCATCCAGCCAGAAAAGCTGTCACAATCGGTCGTGCGCCAGATCGAACTTTTGTTGCTGCGCGGCGTGTTGCGTCCCGGTGAACGCCTGCCGGCGGAACGCGAGCTTGCCGACCGTCTGGGCGTCTCTCGGCCAAGCCTGCGCGACGCACTCGCGCAACTGCAAAAGCGTGGCCTGCTGGAAAGCCGTGCCGGGGCGGGCGTGTTCGTGGCCGAACTGCTGGACAGTGCCTTTTCGGATTCCTTGGTGCGCCTGTTTGCCGAACATGACGAAGCATTGTTCGACTACATCAGCTTCCGCCGCGACATGGAAGGGATGTCGGCAGAGCGCGCCGCCCGGCACGGGTCCGACACCGATTTGCAGGTTATCGACACCCTGTTCCGCAAGATGGAAGCGGCGCACGGAAAGCGCGATCCGTCGGAAGAAGCGCAACTGGATGCCGAGTTTCACCTGTCGATTGTCGAGGCGTCGCACAATATAATCATGCTGCACATGATGCGGGCCATGTTCGACCTGCTGCACAAGGGCGTTTTCTACAATCGCCAGATGATCTTTCGCCAGCGTGCCACCCGCGATGACCTGCTGGCGCAGCACAAGGCCATCAACAGCGCGATCCAGGCGCGCGACCCGCAAGCCGCCAAGGCCGCGGCAACCGCGCACCTGGATTTTGTCGAGCGCATCATGAACGATTACAAACGCAGCGAGCATAACGAGGCGGTTGCCCGGCTGCGCTTTGAACACGCGCAGGACAGCGCATGAAAAAACCCGGCCTATCGGGCCGGGTTTTTTGATCTTGATGCGTGGGTTCGTTAGTGAAGGTTCTCGCCAGCGGCTTTTATGGCGTCGCCGACAAGCTTGTCACCGCGCGCATCATCCATGTTCTTGGCGATCACCGACCCGGCGGCGGCGATAGCCACGGACGTCGCCTGATCGCGCACCTGGCGCACAGCGGCAGCTTCGGCAGACGCGATCTGGTCTTCCGCTGCCCGGAGCCGACGTTCAATGGACGCTTCGATATCCGCCTTGGTCTGCGCGGCGGCAAGTTCCGCATCGGCCTTGGCCTTTTCGACGATGCGGGCTGCCTCTTCCTTGACCTCGGCCTGCTTGCGCTCGAAAGAGGCGTGAAGCTCCAGCGCCTCCTCGCGCAAGCGGCGGGCCTCGTCCAATTCGGCCTTGATCGTCTCGGCGCGGCTATCCAGGAAATCGCTCAGTTTGCCGGGGACCTTGGCGTATACCAGCACACCGATGAATATTATGAACGCCGCAAGGACGATCAGGTCGGTGTTGTACAACGAAAAGAAGGGCTTGCCTTCCACCGCGGCCCGCGCCGGGCTTGCCAGAACCATGGCGGCGATTGCGATACGCAACATCATGCGTCCCCCTTCATCTGGGCCTTGACCGCCGAGGTCACGCTGCGCGCATCGGCTTTGACATCGAACGCGGCCAGGATATCCTTGGTCACATCGGTCGAGACATCGTTCACCATGTCCACTGCGTTGGCGGTGATTTCACGGATACGCTTTTCCGACTCTGCCGATTTCGCTGCGATCTCTGCATCGGCCTTGGCGACCTGGGCGTCGAGCGCCTCTTGCATCTCTGCCTTGGCGGCTTCGACGATGCGCTGCGCTTCCGCGCGGGCGTCCGCTTCGGCCTTTTTGTAGGCTTCCTCGGCTTCCTGCGCTTTCAGCTTGTATTCCTCCGCCGCCGCGATATCGGCGGTAATCGCGCCCCGGCGATCCGCCAGAACCGACGCGACACGCGGCAGCGCCACGCGTGACATGATGAAATACAGCACCACCATCGCCACGACCAGCCAGAAGATCTGGTTCGAGAAGGTGGTTACAT
>JAAAPG010000075.1 GCA_009908405.1 Alphaproteobacteria bacterium
CGCTGCGGCAATATCGCGACCGCGCCCGTTTGCGACATTTGCGCGGATCCCAAGCGCGCCACGGGCGAGATTTGCGTGGTCGAGGATGTGGCCGATCTTTGGGCGATGGAGCGCGGGCAGGCCTTTGCCGGGCGCTACCATGTGCTGGGAGGCACGCTTTCGGCGCTGGATGCCGTGGGGCCGGACGATCTGCGCATTCCAGACCTTGTCGCGCGGATTGCCAATGAAAACGTGACAGAGGTGATTCTTGCGCTTGGGGCGACTGTCGACGGGCAGACCACGGCGCATTACATCGCCGAAGCGCTGGAAACGACCGGGGTCACGCTGAGCGCCTTGGCGCAGGGGGTGCCGGTCGGGGGCGAACTGGATTTCCTCGATGACGGGACAATCGGCGCGGCCCTGCGCGCGCGGCGGTCGTTCTAGCCAAGACGGCAAAAAACGGTCAGCGGCGCGCGGACAAGATCCGGTCCGCCGCTCGGCCGGGCCGCTTCGTTTAACGGTTTGTTAACGTGGTTCATGGTTCAGTAACCGCTGACGACAGGATTGGCAGGGGACGAACCGGTGGGAATGGCGCAAGTCGCACCTCTGGGTCAGGTGCAGGGGGGCGCGTCACTGCGCGCGGTGCCGGGATTGCGGGCGGTGGGGCAAAAGATCGCCACCGCGGGCACCGCCGCATCTGAACAGGCCGCACCACGCCCCCCATTGGGAGAGATCCTGCGCGACATGGGCGTTCTGTCGGCAGAGCAACTCATGCAGGCCTTGCGCCTGCAGCAAGGCCAGGTGGGGTTGCTGGGCGACATCTTGCTGGCGCATGGCTGGATCGATCAGGACACTCTGATGCGCGCCCTGTCGCGCCAATATGATACGCCGTTCATGACCATCGAAGACCCGCCCCCCGACCCGCGCTTGCTGGACAGGTTGGGCGTCAGGCAGGCGCTGGTCATGGGGTGCCTGCCATGGCGTGGCGTCGGTGATGTGACGGTCGTGTCCTGCGCCCGCCCGGCAGAGTTCGACCAACACCGCGCAACACTTGAAGCGGTGTTTGGCCGGGTGGTCATGGTGCTGATCTCGGAAGCGCATCTGCACGCGCGCGTGCTGGATATGCGCCGCAGCCGGTTACGGCTTTGGGCCGAAACCTGTGTTGCCGATGACGAAAGCTGTCGTATCTTGCAGAACCAGTGGTTCAGCCGAAGCCTGATCGCGGTGTCCCTTGTAGTGCTGCTGGGCGCGATCCTTGCGCCGGTGGGAATGCTGATGGCGTTGACCGGGCTGGTGGTTGTCGCGCTCAGCGTCTCGACCTTTCTGAAACTGTTGGCTGCTTTCGCCACGTTGCTGCGCCCCCGGCCGCCAGAACCGCATGACACCGCGGTGCCGCGCCGCCCCATCGTATCCATCATGGTACCGCTGTTTCGCGAGCCCGCCGTCGTGCCGCGGCTGATTGATCGTCTTGCGCGGCTGACATGGCCGCGCGAGTTGACTGATATTCTGCTGGTGGTCGAAGAAAACGACCACGCCACGCGGGCGGCGCTGGAGCGGATATCCCTGCCGCGCTGGATCCGGGTCATCCCGGTGCCCGATGCCAAGCTGAAAACCAAGCCGCGCGCGTTGAATTTCGCGATGATGTTCGCGCGCGGCAGCATCATCGGCGTTTACGATGCCGAGGACGCGCCCGAAGCCGACCAGATCCACCGGGTCGTCGGCGCCTTTCAGACCGGTCCCGACAACCTGGCCTGCGTTCAGGGTGTGCTCGATTTCTACAACCCGCGTGTCAACTGGGTGTCGCGTTGCTTCACGATCGAATACGCGACCTGGTTTCGCATAATCCTGCCGGGCATGGAGCGGCTTGGGCTGGCTGTCCCGCTGGGCGGCACGACGCTCTTTTTCCGGCGTGATATCTTGGAGAAGCTTGGCGGTTGGGATGCGCATAACGTCACGGAAGATGCCGATCTGGGCATCCGGTTGGCGCGCCATGGCTATGTGACGCATCTGCTGCCGACCGTCACGTTTGAAGAGGCGAACTGCCATATCCTGCCGTGGATTCGACAACGCTCGCGCTGGCTGAAAGGCTATGCCGTGACCTGGATGGTGCATATGCGCCAACCACGCCTGTTGTGGCGGCAGCTTGGGCCCTGGCGGTTTTTCGGGGTGCAGGTCTTGTTTCTGGGCACTTTGGTCCAGTTCATGCTTGCCCCCTTGCTCTGGACGTTCTGGCTGATGCTGCTGGGGCTGGGTCATCCTTTGCAGGACAGCTTGCCAGGGACGCTATTTTTGGGGCTGGGAGTGGTGTTCCTGACCGCCGAGGCCACGAGTATAGGCCTGGGCGCGACAGCCCTTCGGGCGCGCCATCATGCGGGCTTGTGGCGCTGGCTGCCCGCCTTGCACGCCTATTTTCCACTCGCGGTTCTGGCAGTCTACAAGGCGCTGTGGGAACTCGTCTCGGCCCCGTTCTACTGGGACAAGACCAGCCATGGAAAATATGACGGCACGCAAACCGCACCCAGAATACATGTTGGCGGAGAGTGATTTCCAAGCAGATCGCGCGGGAGTGGTGGACCTGACGGCGTTTTGTTGCTACTTTACCCCTTAACGCGGGTAGTGAAGCAGGGGCGCTGGTCTTGCTGGTCTTTTTGAAACACCGACTGGTTGTGTTTTCAACCCCCAAATGCGGCAGCACAGCCTTGGAGCAGGCGCTCGCCCCCTTTTCCGATATCGTGTTGCAAGGCGATCCGCGTATCAAGCATTGCACGTTCCACAGGTACAAGTGGCGGTTCGAGAAGTTTCTTCAGATTTTCGACCAGACCCCGATGGCCACCACCGCGCTGATCCGCCACCCGCGGGATTGGCTGGGAAGTTGGTTTCGCTACCGGCACGGGTCGTGGCTGGACGGCACGCCGCAAAGCACCAAGGGGCTGAGCTTTGACCAATTCGTGCAAGGTTACTTGGCCGAAGAACAACCTGCTTTCGCCGCGGTCGGCTCTCAGGGCCGGTTCCTGACCCATCCCAAGACCGGCGAGACAGTGGATCACCTGTTTCGCTACGATGCGTTTTCCGAATTCCGGGTATTCCTGCAAGAGCGGTTGGGGCGCGAATTCGAACTCGATCGGGTCAACGCGTCGGCCGATATGGCGCTCGCGCTGTCGCCGGACCTTGCGGGCCAGCTCGAAACCGCCTGCGCGCGGGATTTCGCCCTTTATGACGCCGCGCATGCGCCCAAACCCCAAAGCCGCCTACGCGGCCTGATGCGAGCCCTTGCAAGCTGACCGGCTTCGGGTGCACTCTGGACCCGGATCAAGGGAAAGGGTGCATCATGGGCTTGGAAGACCGGATCGCGGTCGCGCGTGGCGAAAGGCCTGCGGAAATGGTGCTGCGCGGCGCGCAGACGCTGTGCATGGTGACGGGCGCGCGGCTGTCGGGCGATGTGGCCATCCATGACGGGCAGATCGTGGGCGTGGGGGCCACCTATGAGGGCGCGCGCATCATTGACCTGACCGGGCAAGTGCTTGTGCCGGGCTTTATCGACACGCATCTGCATATCGAATCCTCGCTGGTCACGCCATACGAATTCGACCGCTGCGTCGCCCCGCGCGGGGTGACGACCGCCATCTGCGACCCGCATGAGATTGCCAATGTCGCGGGCGCGGAGGGTATTCGCTATTTCCAGGCCGCGTCGGAACACACTGTCATGGATATCCGGGTGAACCTGTCATCCTGCGTGCCCTCCACGCATATGGAAACGGCGGGCGCCGCGCTGGACGCCGCCGCGCTTGGCGCCATGCGCGATCACCCGTCGGTGATCGGATTGGCGGAGTTCATGAATTTCCCCGGCGTCATCCACCGCGACCCCGGCTGCATGGCCAAGCTACATGCGTTTGCGGGTGGCCATATCGACGGGCACGCGCCGCTTTTGTCGGGGCGCGACCTGAACGCCTATTGCGCCGCGGGCATCCGCACCGAACACGAAGCGACCGCGCCCGAAGAAGCGCGCGAGAAGCTGCAAAAGGGGCTGCGCGTGCTGATCCGCGAGGGCTCTGTCAGCAAGGACATGGCCGCCCTTGCGCCGCTGCTGACGCCCACGACCGCGCCCTACATGTGCCTGTGCACCGATGACCGCAACCCGCTGGACATTGCCGAGCACGGCCACCTGGACCACATGATCCGCAGCCTGATTGCCATGGGCTGTGACATGCTGGCGGTGTATCGCGCG
>JAAAPG010000072.1 GCA_009908405.1 Alphaproteobacteria bacterium
CCGTGACCACATGACCAAGCCGGTCGCGGCCTACATCGCCGGTCTGTCCGCGCCCAAGGGCCGCAAGATGGGCCATGCTGGCGCTATCATCTCTGCCTTTGGCGAAAGCGCGCAGGAAAAGGTTGTCATCTTGCAGGAAGCAGGCATCAAGGTCGCGCCGAACCCGTCCTCCATGGGGGTGACGGTGGCAGAGGTTCTTGGCAAAAAGGTTGCTGCATGATGCACCCGGACGGGTCTGAAGACAAAGCCGTGGCCGACCCCCAAGCTTGGGTCGGCCGCGTGGAAGAAAACGATGGCGCGCTGACGCCCAACCTGGCGGGCATGATGGGCGCGACCCTGTCGCACGCATCTGCCCCCGCGCATGACCTGCGCGTGGGCGCACCCCTGCCGCCCCTGTGGCACTGGATCGCCTTTCCCGAATTCGTGTCGCTGTCCGAATTGGGCAGCGACGGGCACCCGGCGCTGGGCCGTTTCCTGCCGCCCTTGCCCTATCCGCGCCGCATGTGGGCGGGCGGCAAGCTGGACTGGACCGGCGCGTTGGAGGTGGGCGAAACCCTGCACCGCCGGTCCGAGATTCTGGCCGTGACGGAAAAGCAGGGCAGCACCGGGTCCATGTTCTTCGTGCGCGTGGGCCATGATTTGCATGGCAAGAACGGGTCCATCCGCGAGGAACAGGACATCGTCTATCTGGACATGCCCGACGAATTCCGCCCGCCCCGCGCCATTCCCGCGCCTGACGCCCCCGATTTCAACGAGGTCGTGCCGATGAACGAGGCGCGGCTGTTCCGCTTTTCCGCCGTCACCTTCAACGCGCATCGCATTCATTACGACCTGCCCTACGCGCGCGAGGTCGAGAAATACCCCGCCCTGATCGTGCACGGCCCCATGCAGGCCTGCCTGCTGATGGAAGCCGCCTGCCGCCATACCGGGCAGACCCCCAAACGCTTCCGCTTCAAAGGAGTGCACCCGATGTTTCACACAGAGGACACCGCCCTTGTCGGCCAGATGGACGCCGCCGCCCCGGCGGTCGACCTGTTCAGCGTGGCCGCCACGTCGAACCACCAATGCATGCAGGCCCGGATGGAGTGGTCGGCATGAGCGGCATCCTGAACGGCATGCGCGTGGTCGAAGGGTCGGCCTTCGTCGCCGTGCCGCTGGCGGGCATGACGCTGGCGCAGATGGGGGCGGATGTCATCCGCTTCGACCGCGTCGAAGGCGGGCTGGATGCGGGGCGTTGGCCCGTGGCCCCCTCTGGCCAAAGCATGTTCTGGGCGGGCATGAACAAGGGCAAACGCTCCATCGCCATCGACATGAAGAACCCCCGCGGGCGCGAGATCATCTCGGAACTCATCTGCGCGCCGGGCGACGATGCCGGGCTGTTCATCACCAACCTGCGCGTGCGCGGCTGGATGGATTATGAAACCCTGTCGGCGCAGCGCCCCGACCTGTGCATGGTGACACTGTCGGGCGACCGCCACGGCCGCCCGGCGGTGGATTACACCGTCAACCCCGCGCTGGGCTTTCCCATGGCGACCGGTCCCGAGGGCTCGACCGACCCCGTCGCCCATGCGCTGCCCGCATGGGATTGCATCGCGGGCAACATGGTCGTGTCAGCCCTGCTGGCGGCAGAGCGCAAGCGCCTGCGCCACGGGCAGGGGTCTGCGGTCGATCTGGCGCTGAAAGATGTCGCCGCCGCCACGCTCGGCCATCTGGGCGTGATCGGCGAGGTCGAGGTCAACGGCACCTCGCGCCCCAAATCCGGCAATGCGCTCTATGGCGCCTACGGGCAGGATTTCGTCTGCGCCGATGGCAAGCGCGTCATGGTCATCGGCCTGACCGACCGGCAATGGCGCAACCTTCTGAAAGTGACCGGCACCACCGACGCCATAACGGCGCTGGAAGCGCAACTCGGCACCTCGCTGGATGGCGAGGGCGCGCGCTGGGAACACCGCCACGCGATCACCGAGATCCTGCGCCCGTGGTTTGCCGCCCGCAACGTCGCCGACTTTGCAGACATGTTCGAGAAAGCGGGCGTGACATGGTCGCAATTCCGCAACTTTGCCGAAGCCGTGGCCGAAGACGCGGACATGTCCCTAAACAACCCCATGTTCGCGCAGCTCGACCAGCCCGGTATCGGCCGCTACCGCGTGCCCGGCACGCCCATGGCCTTCAGCCATGACCCGCGCGAAGCGCCGGTGCGGGCCCCCATCCTTGGCGAGCATACCGAGGCGATCCTTGGCGACGTCATCGGCCTGCCCGACACGGAAATCGCGCAGCTCTTTGACGAAGGAGTGGTCAAACAGGGCAAAGCCTGACCCCTTCATCTTGCTTGAAATACTCTGGGGCAGTCCGTCCCCGAACAGGGGCCGGACGGGGGCAAAGCCCCCTCAAGGAAACGGCGTGGGCGCAGCCCGCTATTGGGTCAGAACCAACAGTTCCGCCGTGACCAGAACCGCGTTCACGCCCGCCGCCAGTCGCCCTTCGATCATCTGGCCGTCCAGCCCGATGCTCGCGGCGTCCAAGACCGCGCCCTTTGGCCCGACATGGCCATCGCTCAGCAGGATCTCGGTGGCGTAGCTGTCCAGCGCCGCGCCGTCCTTCATCTGCGTGCCGATCAGGCTGCCCAGACCCATCACGCGGCCCGAAAGCCCGGAAAGTGCCGCGCCGATATCCTGATTGGGCCGCAGCGTGACCAGATGCGCCGGAACACCACCGTCGCGACCCGCGCGCGGCTCTGGCTGAAACAGCGTGAACCCCGTTTCCGGGTCGGGCTGCGCCACAAGGCAGCCGCCGGTCAGCCCCCAACCCGCAACCGTGCAATCACGCGCGACGACCGCTTGGTCTGGCAGAATATGCCCCATGTGGCGCGCGCCGCTGTCATCGGTCCAGATGCCATGCGTATGGGTGAACCGCGCGCCCTCGCGCCAGCCCAGGTGCACGCAGCCTTGCACGATCCGCGCGCCCGCGCCCATCCGGTGCGTTTCGCTATACCACGCGGCATGGCCGTTCTGCGCGGGGCCGGGGATCACATAGGCCAGCGGGTCCATCGCCACGCCGCTCAGCTCCAGAAACCCGCCGTCGAAGCCCTCGAAAGCGCTCGCAACTGCCTGCCCGAACGGCAAACCACCGCGCAGCACCACCTTTACCGGGTGCGCCTGCACTGGCAGCGCGGTCACGCGCAGGGCCGATGCCGGGCCGGGATGGACGACACTGCGCATCATGGCAACTGCCCGCGCGCGTCCAGCTCTTCGCGGATCATCTTTTTCGTGATCTTGCCATAGGCCGATTTCGGCAATGCGTCCCAGAACACCACGTGGCGCGGCAGCTTGTAGCGGGCGATCTTGCCACCCAGCCACTCCAGCAGGTCGGCGGGCGGTGCGCCAGTGCAAACGCACACGGCCATGCCCACCTCGCCCCAGACCGGGTCGGGCACGCCCAGCACCGCGACCTCGGAAATGGCGGGGTGCATCAGCAGCTTTTCCTCGATCTCGCGCGGGTAGATGTTCGACCCGCCAGAGATATACATGTCCGATGCGCGCCCCGTCAGGTAAACGAAACCTTCGGCATCCATATGGCCCAGGTCACCCGTCAGGAACCAGCCATTGCGGAAGGACTTGGCGTTAGCCTCGGGGTTGTCGAAATAGCCTGCAAACACGGCGGGGCCGATCACGGCAATCTCGCCCGTCTCTCCCGCCGCCACTTCACGCCCCTCGGCATCCTGTATCTGCACCTGCATCCCGGTGCGGGCGAAGCCGCAGGTGCCGATGCGCATCGTGTCATCGTCGATATGATGATGCGCCGGCGGCAGCACGGTGATATTCCCCGTCACCTCGCCCAGCCCGAAATACTGCACCAGCACCGGCCCCAGCTTTTCCAGCGCGCGCACCTGGTCGGCGCGATACATCGGTGCGCCAGCATAGATGACATAGCGCAAGGATGCATGGTCATGCGCGTCCACGCTTGGGTGTTCGACCAGCAGTTTCACGATGGTCGGCACGGTGAACATGTTCGTCACGCGCCATTTCGCGACCAAGCCCCAAAGCTCTTCCGGATCGAATTTCGCGCCCGTGGGCAGGATGGTTTTCACGCCATGCGCGACCTGGCTCAGTTGATGAATGCCCGCGCCATGCGACAGGGGGGCCACGACCAGCGAGGCGTCGTCCGGCCCGGTCGCGGGCATCAGGTCGCACAGGTGGTTGG
>JAAAPG010000215.1 GCA_009908405.1 Alphaproteobacteria bacterium
ACCAACGGCGCGGCCGCCTTCGTCCTGAATGGCCTGCACGATGCGCTTGTTCACCAGCCCCGACAGGACCATTTCGACCACTTCCATGGTCGCGGCATCGGTCACGCGCTTGCCGCGCACGAAGTCGGACTGGATGTTCAGCTTGTCCAGCATTTCGTTAATCATCGGGCCGCCGCCATGCACGATAACGGGGTTCACCCCCACTTGCCGCATCAGCACGATGTCGCGGGCGAAACTGGCCATTTCGTCGGCATCGCCCATGGCATGGCCGCCGAACTTGATGACGACGACCGCGCCCGCATAGCGTTGCAGATAGGGCAGCGCTTCGGACAGGGTGCGGGCGGTGGCGAACCAATCTTGGGACATGGGCTTTTGCTTCTTCATCAGGTCAGACCGGCGATAATGGCGCGCAGGTTGGCGATACCGTCGCCGGATTCGGACGAGGTGACGACAAGTTCCGGATAGGCGGCGGGGTGTTTTGCCAGCTTCTCGCGCACCTGGGCCAGCGTTTTGTCGCGCGCGGCGGGGCCGATTTTATCGGATTTGGTCAGCACCACCTGAAAGGTCACGGCGGATGTGTCGAGCATGCGCATGATCTCTGCATCGACATCCTTCACGCCGTGGCGCATGTCGATCAACAGGAACGCGCGGCGCAGCGTGGCGCGGCCCGACAGGTAAGCTTTCAGCAGGCGTTGCCATTTTTGCACCACCGGGATGGGCGCCTTGGCAAAGCCGTAGCCCGGCAAGTCCACAAGGTAATGGCTGTCACCCACGGTGAAAAAGTTGATTTCCTGCGTCCGCCCCGGCGTGTTCGAGGTGCGCGCAATCGCCCGCCGCCCTGTCAGCGCGTTGATAAGGCTGGATTTGCCCACGTTCGAACGGCCTGCGAAGCAGACCTCCATCCGGTCGGCGGGGGGCAGCCCGTCCATGGCGACCACGCCTTTCAGGAACTCTACCTGCCCGGTCAGCAGCTTGCGGCCTTGCTCCAGGCTTGGGGCGTCGGCCTCTGGGGCGAGGGGGAAGGGAAGCGCGGTCATGCGGCAAGCTCTATGCTGTCGCCCGCACGAATGGGGCCGGACCGGGTGACGGTGGCATAGACGCCGAAATTCGTGTCACCGCGCGCGAGGCGCAAGGCTTTCAGCGTGTCATGGTCAATCTGCCCGGTCGCACAATCGACCATGGTCGCGCGGCAACGACCAATCGGCTCAATCACGCGCAGGCGCGCGCCTCCGATGGTCAGCTCTTGCCCGACCAGGTCGCATTCGGCCCAAGGGTCCATCCCGTCCAGCCACAGGTTGGCGCGCCAGCGGTCCAACCCCAGATCGGCCCCAAGCTGCGCCCCAAGCGCGGCGTTGGACGCAAGGTTCAGGATGGAGACGGATTCGAAATCGGTATCGGTCATGCCGCGCCCGGCCTTCACCAGCTTGGCAGGCCCCGCGCGACTATCTTCGTGCAACGGACGCACCCACGCAAGGAAGGCAGCGGCGCCCTCTGGCGTGTCGGGGTCGAAGGTCAGCGGCGCAAGGTCGGGATGCGTCAGGGTCAGCATCGCCCCGTCCCATGCCGCGTGGATCGCTTGCAACGCCGCGGTCTTGGCCCCGCGCGTGAAATTCATGCAGGGGTTCCAGCCCGGCATGACCATCGCCGCGTCATGCGCGACGGCCCAGTGCCGGTCCATGGGCAGGCAGCGCCCTTGGGACAGGTCGACCGCGTCCAGCCGTTCCCGCCCATGCGCCTTGATGGGATGGCGGAAGATATGCGCCAGCCGCCACCCCACGGCCCTAGCTCTTCTTCTTTTTCACGCCGATATTGCCCAGCAGATCGGGTCGCGACCCGTGCATGGTCATGATCGAATACTGCTGAACGAAGGTGATCGTGTTGTTGGTGATCCAGTACAGCACAAGGCCCGATGCGAACCAGCCCAGCATGAACATGAAGATCCACGGCATCCATGTCATGACGGCTTGCTGGATGGGTTCAGTGGGCGCGGGGTTCAGGCGCATCTGGAAGAACATCGACACGCCCAGCAGGATCGGCAAAATCCCGATAAAGACCAGAGACAGCAAACTGTCCGGCGCCGGGGCCGCCCAGGGCAGCACCCCGAACAGGTTGAAGATCGAGGTCGGGTCAGGCGCGGACAGGTCATTGAACACCCCGAACCATTCGGCATGGCGCAGGTCGATGGTGACGAAGATCACCTTGTACAGCGAAAAGAAGATCGGGATTTGCAGCAGGATGGGCAGACAGCCCGCCGCCGGATTGACCTTCTTTTCCTTGTAAAGCTTCATCATCTCTTGCTGAAGCTTCTGGCGGTCGTCGCCCGCGCGTTCCTTGAGCGCGGCCATTTCGGGCTGGAGTTCCTTCATTCGTGCCATGCTGACATAGGATTTCCACGCTAGCGGCAGCAGCGCCGCCTTGATGAGCAAAGTCAGCGCCACGATGGACCAGCCCATGTTGCCCAGCAGCCCTTCGATGAAATACAGCGTGGCAAAGATGGGCTTGGTCAGGAAGAAAAACCAACCCCAGTCGATTGCGTCGATGAAGCGGTCGATGCCAAGCTCGGCTTCATAGGTGCGCAGCGTGGTCCATTCCTTGGCCCCGGCAAAGAGCATGGTTGTCGCGTCCGCGCTCTCTCCCGGCCCGACGGTCACGGTCGGCAGGTCGGCGCGGGTCTGGTACACATCCCGCGCCGGCACGTAGCGCGACACGGCGGTGAACGGTTCACCCGGCATGGGGGCAATAGTCGCCATCCAGTATTTGTCGGCAATGCCCAACCAGCCGTTTTCCTGCACCTCGACCACGCGGGCATGCGTGCCCTCGCGCTCATCGACCCGGAAATCACGAACATTGCCGTAATCTTCTTCGGTCAGGGTGCCGTCGGCCACCTCGACGAACCCTTCGTGGCTGATGAAGAAATTCTCAAGATCAGCAGGTTCGCCATGCCGCGACAGCAGGCTGTAAGGGGCCATCCGCGCCGTGTCGGCTCCGGTGTTCTCCACGCCTTGGGTAACGGTGAACATGTAGTTGTCGTCCACCGCGAAACTGCGGGTAAAGCGCAGGCCCGCGCCGTTGTTCCAGGCAATCGTCACGGGGCTGCCGGGGGCCAGCGTGCTGCCCTCGACCACCTGCCACGGCGTGTTTGCGCCCGGCACGTCGTCCCATGACATATCCCGACCGGGGCGCCAGCCTTGCAACGCGTAGAAGGCATCGTTCTCGCCCTCTGGCGTCAGCAGGTGGACGATGTCGGACCCTGGATCGGTCGTTTCGAAATAGTCCTTCATGGATAGATCATCGATCCGACCACCCAGCATGTTGATCGAGCCTTGCAGGCGCGGCGTGTCGATGGTGACGCGCGGAAGGTCAGCAATTTCGGGCGCATCGGCATCGGCCATGGCCTGCGCGTCGCCCGCGTCCTCGGCCGCCGGCAGGTCCAGTTCAGCCGCCTCTTGCTCTGTCGGGGTCACGGGTTCGGGGGGCGGGAACATGTACATCCAGCCGACAAGAACCAGCAATGAAAGCGCGAAGGCCAATAGAAGATTGCGATTCTGATCGTCCATGGATGGGGCGTTCCTGTCGTTGCAGCACTCGCGCCCGGTTCAACAGAAGGGGCGGGCAAAGGTCAAGCAGTTTTCCCGCATATGCGGCATCGCATCGGGGTCAGGCCGGGTCGTCCTGCCCGGCGGCGCCACGTGCCAGCGACAGGAAATCGAACAGCGCGGGATCGGGCATATGCGACGGGCGCACGTTCATCATCGCGCGGAACATCACGTTGCGCCGACCCGGCATGCGCGCTTCCCAGTCGTTCAGCAGTGCCTTGACCTGCATCCGCTGCAACCCGTCCTGACTGCCGCACAGATCGCAGGGGATGATCGGGTAATCCATGGCGCGGGCGAAGCGGTCGCAATCGTCTTCGGCCACGAAGGCCAGCGGGCGATAGACGAACAGGTCGCCTTCCTCGTTCACCAGCTTGGGCGGCATGGTGGCCACGCGCCCGCCATGGAACAGGTTCATGAAAAAGGTTTCCAGCAGGTCGTCGCGGTGGTGGCCCAGCACGACGGCGGAACACCCTTCTTCCCGCGCGATACGATACAGGTTGCCGCGCCGCAGCCGCGAGCACAACGCGCAATAGGTGC
>JAAAPG010000289.1 GCA_009908405.1 Alphaproteobacteria bacterium
GCCTTGGCGCTCGCGAACAAGGGCCGCAGCAGGCGCGCGCCGTAGCCGAGGCTGAAGAAGAAGACGAACGACCCCGTCACCGCCCCGGCCCCGAAGCTGAATTCGTCCCCCGGAAACCGGGTCGAGATGGTGCCCAGCAGCACCACCGTATCCAGGTAGACATGCGGGTTCAGCCATGTCAGCGCCAGGCAAGTGGCCAGCACGCGGCCCAAGGGCGCGGCGGCGGCGCGGCCTTCGACCACCAGCGCCTCGGTCGAGCGAAACGCGCTGACCGCCGCGCGCCAGCCATACCAGCCCAAAAACGCCGCCCCCGCGTAGCGCATGACAGGGTCCAGCCATGGCAGCACCGATGCGATCCGCCCGAAGCTGGTCACGCCCAGCACGATCAGCACCGCGTCCGACACTGCGCAGGCCAGCACCACCGCCAGCACATGCTCGCCCCGCAAGCCTTGCCGCAGCACGAAGGCGTTCTGTGCGCCGATGGCCAGGATCAGCCCCAGCCCAACGCCCAGCCCCGTCAGGAATACCGAAGGCGCGATCATGCGCGCGGGGCGCGCGCGACCGCCCAGTCGCACATCGCGGCCGGGTCGGGGGAAAGTGCTTCGGCCAGGTCCCCGGCATAGGCATGAAACGCGGGCAAACTGGCGTCGTTGACCGCCAAGAGAACAGGTATGCCCGCGGCCACCGCGGCCCCGATCGCGGGGCGCCACCCACGGCCCTCGACCTCTTGCGTTGCGAATTTGTTCAGGACAAGCAGTTGCGGCGACAGGGCAAGCTGATGCTCCACAAGACCCACGACCTGCGCCAAGGCGCTGGCATTCAGCCGGCAGGCCAGGGCATGGGGGCCAAGCTCTTGGCTGATCCGCACCACCTGCCCGGACCCGAGCACATGCAGGTCCATATGGCAGCGCCGCCCCGAAGGATTGGCGGGATTATGCTGCACCGCACCGGCCAGTCGCAGCCCGCGCGCGGCCAGTGTTTCGGACACATCCACCATGATCCGGTCGGACACGCCGCGCCCCGCTGCCGTGATATAGCCGATCATTGACATTCCATCCACCTGCGTCACTTTCGCCTAAAGCATTCCAACTGCTTGGGAAAGCGCAAAGATGACGCCACCACCCGCCACCGCCTGGAGCCGCCCGCCCGTCTTGCAAGGTGACCGCGTGGCCGTGCTGGACTGGTCGTCGTCCAGCATACCCAAGCGCGGACGCGATTCCATCTGGCTGGGCATTTCCGGGGCGAATGGCACAAAGGCAGAGAACCTGCCAACCCGCGCCATGGCAGAGGCGCGGCTGGCAAAGCTGATGCTTGAAACCTGCCAGACCGGCACCCGCCTGCTGATCGCCTGCGACCTGTCGTTCGGGTTTCCCGCCGGGTTTGCGCCCCGCCTGACCGGGCAGGCCGATGCGCTGGCGGTCTGGGACTGGCTGGCGCGGCATATTCAGGATGACGCCAACAACCGCCACAATCTGCGCGAGGTGGCGGCGCTGGCGAATGGTCGCTTCGATGGCGATGGCCCGTTCTGGGGCAATGGCGCAAAAGCTGACGTGCCGGGCTTGTCGCGCCGCAAACCGGCCCTGCCCGACGGGCTGGCGGAATTTCGCATGACAGAGCAGGTCGCCCGCGCGCAAGCGCTCTCTCCGAAATCGAGCTGGCAGTTGGCCGGCGCGGGCGCGGTGGGGGCGCAGAACCTGGTCGGACTGCCGGTGCTGGCCCGGTTGCGCGCGCGGTTTGCCGACGCTGTCGCGGTCTGGCCGTTCCAGCCGCCCGACAGCCCCATCGTGCTGGTCGAAACCTACACGGCGCTGATAGACGACGCGGTGCGCGCGCGCGACCCGGCCATGGTGCGCGACGCGGCGCAAGTCTCGTTTCTGGCCAGCGCCTTTCTGGCGATGGACCGCGCGGGCACCCTGTCCCGCCTGTTTGCCCCGCCCCCGCCCGATGCCCTGCCCGAGGAAGGCTGGATTTTCGGACTTGGCCACGGGGCAGAGCTGTCACGGCACGTGACCAGCGCTTGACAGCCCTCGCGCGCGGCGCACCTATGCGCCATGTTCCTTGTCACGAAATCCACCGTCGCCAACCGGGGCGCTTTGCACATACGACAGGTGCCGCGCAAGTTCATGGGGCGCACGGCACTTTGGCCGCGCGGCGGCAAGCTGTCGCTTTGGGCGCGGCTGGTGTTCGAGGTGGAATTCCTGCGCTACATGGCCGCGCTCATGCCCTTCGTGGTGGCGACGCTCATCTGGCGGGAATACGCGCTTGCCATCGCGCAAGCGCCCATTCCCATGCTGATCCTGATCTACTTGGTCGAGGCGCGGCTGTTGCGCTTGCCGCCCGGCCAGCGCGGCGGGCTGGTATCAGAGGCAGAGGCCGAGCGCGGGCTGGACCTCTTGCGCAGCCGCGCCCGCACCATCCTGACCAAGATCGCCGCAGGGCGCGGCATAGAGGCAGGCCGCCTGCACCTGGTGATCGAACAGTCCGAGATGCTGCGCATCGCGCCCCTTTCGCTTGTGTCGGTGCAGTCCGAGGACGGGCCAGAAATCCTGGACCTGACCCGCGATGAACGCGCGCTGGTGGAGGAAACCCTGTTCCAGCCGCCACTGACCGAGGACGCGTTGCAGAAAATCAGCCTTGCCCGGAAAATCGCGGTGCATGATGTCGGGCTGGACGCGCGCGAGGTGTCGGCCCATGCGCGGCTGGCCGCGATGATGACCGCGCGCTCAGGCGCTGATTGACAGAACATGCCCGAAGGGCGCGGGCTTCGGGTCGGGTTGCGGCGCGGCCCAGATGACCGGAAAGCGCGGGCGCGGTCCCATGGGGCCGTCCATGTCGGACAAGATCACAAGCGCGGACGGGGCCAGCTCTGCGGAGCGCGCCAGAAGGGGCCGAAAATCGGTGCCGCCGCCTTGCGGCAAATCCAGAGCACTTAGGGTCGCGCGCGCGGTGGCGGGGTTGAGCGCCATGTCGTGGTGAAGCCCCTCGTCAAAGCTGAGCAAATGCAACGACGCCTGCACCCGAAGCGCAATCGCCTGAACCTCTGCCAAAAGCAGGCGCAGGCTGTCATCGGCCAAGGATGCCGAACAATCCAAGCCCAGCACGATGCGCGGGGCGCTGCCCTGCCATTTCGTGCGGGGCTGAAACGGCGGCAATGGTGTGTTTTCCTGCACCGCGCGCCCTGCCCCGGCCAGCCATGCCCGCGCGGGGCGCAAGGGCGCGGGTTCGGGCCGATGCAGCGTGGCACGCGCCAGCAGGCGACGCAGAACCACCTCCCACGGGGTGCGCGGATTGGGCAGATCGGCCATGCGCCGCCCGAGCACGCCCAAGCCAAACCCCGCCGCCGCACCCGCCGCCATGGCGCGGGCCAGATGCGCGCGCCACTCGGCCTGCCCTTGGCCACCTTTATCCGCGCCCTGCCCACTGCCATCGCCGCCGCCGGGGCGCAGGTCGGGCTTTTGGTCGTCCTCTGCCGCCTGCCGCCGCGCGCGCCCCGCACCTTCGGGCGTGTCGGCGATGCGCCGATACAGCCGCTCGCAATCCCAATCGGCCAACCCGCCCTGTTCGTTCAGGCGGCCCAGCAGCTTCGACAGGGTCAGCGCCGGGCGTGGCAGCGCGTGGCCCGCCTGTTCGATCGCCTCGTTCACGATGGCATCGCTTGCGATCTGCCACAGGTCCGGCGCGAACCCGTCGCCCATGCGCGCGGCCATGGCGGCCATGCGGTCGGAATGTTGTAGCGCGACATGCAGAATGTGATGGCCTGCAAGGCCCACTTGCTCATGCGGTGGAAGCATCGCAAAATCAGGGCTGTAACGAATGGTCGTGCCCATGGTTTCCGCCGGAACCTCCAACCCCTCGGCGTCGCGGTGCTGGCACCACAGCGACAGGGCTGCCAGCGCCGGGTCGCGTTCGGTCAGCGACTGCAACGCGCGGGTGGCGCGTGTGGAATGCGTCATTCCAGACCCGCCGCGCGGCGTTCTTCTGCATAGGCGGCATAGGCGGGTGACTCGAGAAACGCCTCGGCCATGTCATTGTCCAGCGCCTTGCGGATCAGCATTTCAAACCCGTGGCCACCCAGTTCCGCCAGCGGCATGGCGTTGAAGGGCGCGTCGCGCAGCC
>JAAAPG010000021.1 GCA_009908405.1 Alphaproteobacteria bacterium
TTGAGCTGTTCACGGCCTTTGCGCCCAACGGTCATGATCTTGACGGTCTTGCCCTCGGCCAGCAGTTTTTGAGCGCGCTGCCGCGCGATCTTGACGATGGACGAGTTGAAGCCACCACAGAGCCCGCGCTCAGCTGTCATGACGACCAGCAAATGCGTCTGCTCGCTGCCGGTGCCGGCCAGCAATTTCGGCGCCGTGTCCGACCCTTGCGCCGCGGCGGCAAGGCCGTTGACCACGTCGGCCATCTTGTCGGCATAGGGCCGCGCGGCTTCGGCCGCGTCCTGGGCGCGGCGAAGTTTTGCCGCCGCGACCATCTGCATGGCTTTGGTGATCTTCCGCGTCGACTTGACGCTTCCGATCCTGTTTTTAAGATCCTTGAGGCTTGGCATGCGCGTATCCTCTCACCGCCCTCAGGCGAAATCTTTCGCGAAACCGTCGATGGCGCTGCGGATATTCTTTTCCAACTCGCCGCTGACCTTGCGGTCATTGACGGTCATGTCGTTCAGCAGATCCTTGTGCGTGCCGCGCAGATGCGCCAGCAAACCTTCTTCGAAGCGGCCGACATCCTTGACGGCGATCTTGTCAAGGTAGCCTTCGGTGCCCGCGTAGATGACGCAGACGATTTCCGCGTTGGTCATCGGCGAATACTGTCCTTGCTTCATCAGCTCGGTCAGGCGTGCGCCGCGGTTCAGCAGCTTTTGCGTGGCCGCGTCCAGATCGGACCCGAACTGCGCGAAAGCCGCCATTTCGCGGTATTGCGCCAGCTCCAGCTTGATCGGACCCGCGACCGATTTCATCGCCTTGGTCTGGGCCGAACCGCCAACGCGGCTGACCGACAGACCGGTGTTCACGGCGGGACGAACACCCTGGTAGAACAGGTCGGTTTCAAGGAAGATCTGACCGTCGGTAATCGAGATCACGTTGGTCGGGATGAACGCACCGATATCGCCAGCCTGCGTTTCGATGATCGGCAGCGCGGTCAGCGAGCCTGCGCCGTGATCTTCGTTCAGCTTGGCCGAGCGTTCCAGCAGGCGGGAGTGCAGGTAGAACACGTCGCCGGGGAAAGCTTCGCGGCCCGGCGGGCGGCGCAGCAGCAGCGACATCTGGCGATACGCCACGGCTTGCTTGGACAAGTCATCGTAAATGATGAGCGCGTGACGGCCATTGTCGCGGAAATGTTCTGCCATTGCGGTTGCGGCATAGGGGGCCAGGAACTGCATGGGTGCCGGATCGGACGCGGTGGCTGCCACGACGATCGAATAGTCGATCGCGCCGGTCTCTTCCAGCTTCTTGACCAATTGCGCCACGGTCGAGCGCTTCTGGCCGATGGCGACATAGACGCAATACAACTTCTTGCTTTCGTCGTCGCCCGCGGCGTCGTTATAGCTTTTCTGGTTCAGCATCGTGTCGAGCGCCACGGCGGTCTTGCCGGTCTGACGGTCGCCGATGATAAGCTCGCGCTGGCCACGGCCAACCGGGATCATGGCGTCCACGGATTTCAGGCCCGTCGCCATCGGCTCGTGCACCGATTTGCGCGGGATGATGCCCGGCGCTTTCACGTCCGCGACCGAGCGGGTCTTGGTCTTGATCTCGCCCTTGCCGTCAATCGGGTTGCCCAGACCGTCGACAACGCGGCCCAGCAACTCGTCGCCTACGGGCACGTCCACGATGGACTTGGTGCGCTTGACGGTGTCGCCTTCCTTGATGCCGCGGTCATCGCCGAAGATGACAATACCCACGTTGTCCGCTTCGAGGTTGAGCGCCATGCCGCGCACACCGCCGGGGAATTCGACCATCTCGCCGGCCTGGACACTGTCCAACCCGTGCACGCGGGCAATACCGTCGCCCACGGAGAGCACGCGGCCCACTTCGGCGACTTCGACATCCTGACCGAAGTTCTTGATCTGCTCTTTCAGGATGGCAGAAATCTCAGCAGCTTGGATACCCATTATCCGACCTCTTTCATGCTGTTCTTGAGGGCCGCGAGCTGCGCGCGGATCGACGTGTCGATCATTTGCGAGCCCACCTTGATGACAAGCCCGCCGATGAGCGTTTCATCGACGGACGTTTCGAGTTTGATGTCCTTGCCAACGCGCGCTTTCAGCGTCGACATGAGTTCTTTTTCCTGCGCCTTGGACAAGGGCTGGGCAGAGGCGACCTCCGCGGTGATCTCGCCCTTTTCATCCGCGATCATGCCGCGCAGCGCGGCCAGAACCTGCGGCAGCGCGAACATGCGCCGCTTCGACGCCATCAGGCCCAGACCACCGGCGACCGGTTTGGACAGGTCCATCTTGGCGGCGACGGACCCGATCGCGCGGGCCACGTCGTCACGGCTGTAAACAGGAGAGGAGATCAGGTTGCGCAACTCGGCGCTATCTGCCAGCGCGTCTTTCAACGCGTCAACATCTTTTTCCAGCGCTTTCAGCGCCTTGGCTTCCTTCGACAGCTCGAAAATGGCTGTGGCATAGCGCGCGGCAATGCCGGAGGAGATCGAAGCTGGTTCGGACACGTCCACCCTTCCATCTGGTTGCACCGCTCCCTGCGCTTTGGCCCGATGCCAAAAGTGCAACGCTGTCGCGGCATGTGAAATCGGCGCGGGTTTAGCAGAGCCCTTGTGATGCTGCAACCGCCAAGGCCACATGTTGCGGGCAAAGCGGGATGAAAACTGCATGTTGGCGGCAACAATGCCCGTGGCGCTTGCGCTATCAGGCCGCACAGCCCCCGAAAAGCCTGCACGGGCGGCGAAAACATGTCCGATTCTCGGGCGATGCGCGGGGGTTAACGCCCGGCGCGCCACGCCGGTCGCGTTCCGGCGGGTTGTGCGACCCCGTCGAGGATTCGCAGCGGGCGTTTGTCCTTGATTGCCAAACCATTGCTTGGCGTATCCTCGGCCCGGCGCGCGCGCACGATCAGCACCCCTCCGGCGCGCAAGCGCACCATCCTCTGGCCGAGGCGTTCCAGCCACATCGCCCAGCGCAGCCAGCGCGCAGAGTGGCGCGGCGGGAAGTAAAGTGCGCCGCCATTGTCGCAAATCTGGAAGCCGTGATCGCGCAGCAGGCTGGCAATCTGACCAGAGGAATAGGGCCGCCCCAGGGCAAAGGGCGTGCTGTCCATGCGCGCCCACAGCCCCGAGCGATTGGGCAGGATGAACAAGGCCTCGCCGCCAATGCGCAAGACGCGCGCCGCCTCTTCCAGCAACGCCGCCGGGCGGTCGCAGGATTCCAGCCCATGCAGCATGACAAGCCGGTCGATACTGTCGGTCGCAAGCGGCCAACTGGTTTCCTCGGTCAGTACGGAATGGTTCGCGGCTTCCGCCGGCCAATGCATGACCCCTTGTTGCGCGGGCATAAGTGCGATGACCCGCCGCGCCTGCGCCAGCCACGGGCGCAACAGCGGCACGGCAAAGCCAAAGCCCGCCACCTCCTTGCCGCGCATGTCGGCCCAGTTCAGCAAACACTGGTCACGCAGCGCCTTTTGCGCCGCGCGCCCCAGTGACGTGGTATAGTAGAAATCGCGCAAGGCGATCACGTCATGGTGCATATTGCCCTCGTTGCACATGGCGGCACTCTCGCGCTAGCCTGTCCCGACCATACCCGAAGCGACGGAAAACGCCATGCCCCTTGAATTGCTTGCCGTGCCCTGCCTGAGCGACAACTACGCCTATCTGCTGCACGACCCGAAGAGCGGGCGCACCGGCGTTGTCGATGTGCCAGAGGCCGCGCCCATCGTCGATGCCATGACCGCCAAAGGCTGGGCGCTGTCCGACATTTTCATCACGCACCACCATTACGACCATGTCGATGGTCTGGCAGAGTTGCGCGACGCGACCGGTGCAACCGTTTGGGGGGCTGCGACGGACGCGCAGCGCCTGCCGCCGCTGGACCACGCCTTGGCAGAAGGTGACACCATCCCTTTCGGCGACGAGCGCGCTTACGTGCTGGACGTGCCGGGCCACACGGTCGGGCATATCGCGTTTCATTTCCCCGACAGCGCGCTTGCGTTCACCGCCGACAGCCTGATGGCACTTGGCTGCGGTCGCCTGTTCGAAGGCACGCCCGCGCAGATGTGGGACAGCCTGTGCAAGCTGGCCGCCCTGCCCGATGCCACGCGCCTGTGTTCAGGGCACGATTATCTTGCCGCCAACGCGGCCTTTGCCCAAAGCGTTGACCCCGACAATGCCGCCTTGGCGGCGCGTGTCGGCAACTTGCACGACATGCGCCAATCCGGGGCCCCCATGGCCGTGGCCACCTTGGCAGAGGAAAAAGCCACCAATCCGTTCCTGCGCGCGCGGCATGCCGACATGAAAGCGCGCCTTGGCCTGACCGATGCCCCGGACGTGACCGCATTCGCCGAACTTCGCGCACGCAAGGACCGTTTCTGATCATTTTTGCCCGCCCAGACAGGCCAGAACGACAAATGACCAAAAAAACACTTGAAGGATGGTGAATAAAACCGAAGTTTAACACTATGAGGCGAACATGGCGGCAAGGGATATCCCCGCCGCCATCCAGGAAACAGGAGCGTCTGACGTGCCATCATTTTCAACCACTCTGGAGCAATCCATCCACGGTGCCCTGGCCTTGGCCAATGCCCGGCGGCACGAATTCGCAACGCTGGAGCATTTGCTGCTGTCCTTGATCGACGAACCCGACGCCAACCGCGTGATGCAGGCGTGCAATGTCGATCTGGACACGCTGCGCGGGACATTGAACGAATTCATAGAGGAAGAGCTGTCCTCGCTCGTGACCGATATCGAAGGGTCCGAAGCCGTGCCCACGGCGGCCTTCCAGCGCGTGATCCAGCGCGCGGCGATCCATGTGCAAAGCTCTGGCCGCAACGAGGTGACGGGCGCCAACGTGCTGGTCGCGATCTTTGCCGAGCGCGAATCCAACGCGGCCTATTTCCTGCAAGAACAGGACATGACCCGCTACGACGCGGTCAATTTCATTGCCCATGGCGTGGCCAAGAACAGCCAGTTCAGCGAAGAACGGCCCGTCACCGGGGCCGACGAAGACCAGGCCGAGCAATCCAAGGGCGATGACAAGGCCAAGGAAACCGCGCTTGGCAAATATTGCGTGGACCTGAACGCCAAAGCGCGCGAGGGCGATGTCGACCCGCTGATCGGGCGCTCCTCGGAAGTGGAACGCTGCATCCAGGTGCTGTGCCGCCGCCGCAAGAACAACCCGCTTCTGGTGGGCGATCCCGGCGTGGGCAAAACCGCGATTGCCGAAGGGCTGGCCAAGAAAATCGTCGAAGGCGAAACTCCCGATGTTCTGTCCGGCTCGACCATCTTCTCGCTCGACATGGGCGCGCTTCTGGCAGGCACGCGCTATCGCGGCGATTTCGAGGAACGGCTGAAAGCCGTGGTGCAGGAATTGGAAGACCACTCCGACGCGGTCCTGTTCATCGATGAAATCCACACCGTGATCGGGGCAGGTGCGACCTCTGGCGGCGCGATGGATGCGTCCAACCTGCTGAAACCCGCCTTGCAGGGCGGCAAGCTGCGCTGCATGGGCTCGACCACCTACAAGGAATTCCGCCAGCATTTCGAAAAGGACCGTGCCTTGTCGCGGCGCTTCCAGAAAATCGACGTGAATGAACCCACGGTCGAAGACAGCATCAAGATCCTGATGGGTCTGAAGCCCTATTTCGAACAACATCACGACATTCGCTACACGAATGACGCGATCAAGACCGCGGTGGAACTGGCGGCGCGCTATATCAATGACCGTAAATTGCCGGACAAGGCGATCGACGTGATCGACGAAGCCGGTGCCGCGCAACACTTGCTGGCAGATTCCAAGCGCCGCAAGACGATTTCCCCAAAGGAAATCGAGGCGGTGGTGGCCAAGATCGCCCGGATACCCCCGAAAAGCGTCTCGAAAGACGATGCAGAGGTGCTGCGCGACCTGGAACGCTCGCTCAAGCGGGCCGTGTTCGGGCAAGACACGGCGATCGAAGCCTTATCCTCTGCCATCAAGCTGTCGCGGGCAGGCCTGCGAGAACCGGAAAAGCCCATCGGCAACTACCTGTTCGCGGGACCGACAGGCGTGGGCAAAACCGAGGTCGCCAAGCAGTTGGCCGACACTCTGGGCGTGGAGCTGATGCGCTTCGACATGTCCGAATACATGGAAAAACACGCCGTGTCCCGCCTGATCGGTGCGCCTCCGGGGTATGTCGGGTTTGACCAGGGCGGCCTGTTGACCGACGGCGTGGACCAGCACCCGCATTGCGTTCTGCTGTTGGACGAAATCGAAAAGGCGCACCCGGATGTCTACAACATCCTGTTGCAGGTCATGGATAATGGTCAGTTGACCGACCATAACGGGCGCACGGTGAATTTCCGCAACGTGATCCTCATCATGACCTCGAATGCCGGTGCGTCGGAACTGGCCAAGGCCGCTATCGGGTTCGGTCGCGAGCGGCGCGAAGGTGAAGATACGGCGGCGATCGAGCGCACCTTCACGCCCGAATTCCGCAACCGTCTCGATGCCGTCATCAGCTTCGCGCCGCTGGGGCGCAGCATCATCATGCAGGTGGTCGAGAAATTCGTCCTGCAACTGGAAGCGCAGCTTCTGGATCGCAACGTCACCATCGACCTGTCCGAAGACGCCGCGCACTGGCTGGGCGAGAAAGGCTATGATGACAAGATGGGCGCACGTCCGCTGGGGCGCGTGATCCAGGAACACATCAAGAAGCCGCTGGCGGAAGAACTGCTCTTCGGCAAGCTGACCAAGGGTGGCGTTGTGCATGTGCGGGTGCGTGACGGGGAACTGGTGTTGGATCTGGAAGGGCCGGACGCAAAACGCATTTCCGGGAACAAACCCCCCTTGCTGACGGCGGATTAAACAATAGCGGTCCGCGCCACGCGCGCGGGCCGCATTCTCTTGCCCACCCGGAGGCGCGTGAATGCTCATCCCGATCCGGGACCACAACCCCAGCGACAAGCGCCCCTACGTCACCTATATCCTGATTGCCGCGAATATCCTGATTTTCCTAGGGTATTACGGGTTGTTCGACAATGACACGGCCCTCATGCGGTTTTTCCTGCGATGGGGTATGGTCCCCGCCTATATTGATGCCGGCCAAGGTTACGGCGCTTTGCTGACGCACCAGTTCCTGCATGGCGGACTACTGCATCTTGCGTTCAACATGTTGTTCCTCTGGATCTACGGCGACAACATGGAAGAAGCTTGGGGCCACCTGCCCTTTCTGGTTTTTTACCTTGCCTGCGGCGTGGCCGCCGGCTTGGCGCAATACGTCTCGGAACCGCAATCCTTCGTTCCGATGGTGGGCGCATCCGGGGCAATCGCCGGTGTGTTGGGCGGATATATGCTGTTCTACCCACGGGCAAGGGTCGACATGCTATTGTTTTTACTTGTATATTTTCGTGTCATTCCAATCCCCGCATGGTTGGTTCTGGGCGGCTGGTTTGGAATGCAGGTCTTTGCCGGGCTTGGGCCATCAGCCACAGAGAACGGCGTTGCCTATTGGGCCCATATCGGCGGCTTTGTCGCCGGGATCGTATGCGTGCTACCGATCTGGCTGCGCAATGGGGGGCGTGCGCTTTGGCGTAAAACGCATGGGCATCCACCGCATCCAGAGGCGCGCTACCCTGTTGAAAATGGCACCCTGCCCCGCGTTGCGAAATCGCGAAACCCTTGGGCGCGATGACCAGTCAGCGCCCGCCGTCACCATCACTGTCCGCGCGATCGGTGTCGATCTCATCGCGGCGCAACGGCGTTTGAGCGGAGGGTGTTGACGCAGCAGGCCCCGTCACCGACGCCACGCGCTGCGGCGTGGTCGCACCTGACCCCGTACCCTTATAGTCGGACCGAAGGACCTCTGGGTTGCGCAACCATATATCGCGCTGTGCAAAGGGAATCTCGATCCCTTCCGCCGCGAACCGTTCCGCGATCTGATGACGGATCTCCGTGCGCACGGACAGACCGAAACTCACGTCACTCAGGATCATCCGCAGTTCGAACATCAGCGCATCCGCGCCGAAATCGACAAAGACCACGGACGGGGCCGGGTCAAGCAGCGCCAAAGGCTGGGCATCGCCGATTTCCTGCAAGATGCCCTCGACCCGGCGCGTGTCACTGCCATAGGCCACGCCCACCGGCACGATGATGCGCCCCGTCATGTTGTAGCGGGTCCAATTCGTCACCGTACCGGCGATCAGATCGGTATTGGGCACGATGACATCGGTGCTGTCGAACGTTTCTATCCGTGTCGAGCGCACGGAGATGGATTTGACGGTGCCCATGGTCGTCCCAACCTCGATCCAGTCCCCTTCGGCAATGGGACGTTCGATGAGCAGGATCACGCCCGAGATGAAGTTCGACACGATGTTCTGCAAGCCAAAGCCGATCCCGACGGACAGCGCCCCGGCCACGATGGCCAGCCCGGACAGATCAATCCCGGCGGTGGAAATCGCGATCAGCGCCGCCGCGAATATTCCAAGATACCCGGTGCCGGATATGATCGCCTTTTGCCCGCCCTTGTCGATCTTGGTCTTTGGCAGAACGGTCGTGCCGAGCGCACCTTGCAATAGCCGCGTGGCGTAATATCCAAGCGAAAACACAACCAGCAGGACCAGCAGCGCGCTGGGCGCGATGCGGGTTTCGCCAATCTCGAAACCGCCCATGACGGCACTGAAAAACTCGTTCAGATCGGCGGAGCGCACCCCCCAGATCAGGGCGAAAACCGGCAAGGATGCCAGCACGAGCACAAAACCGATCAAGGCGGGAAGCAAGGGTTCGGGCGCATCATCGGCCCGCTTGCTCAGCAGGTCATAAAAATCCGCGACCATTTGCAAGACAAGCAACAGGACAGAAAACAGGGCCAGCGAAACAATGGTCGGAAACAGGATCGCTTCCGCCGCGTTCAAATAGCCGAGCGCGGCCAAAAGCGGCGCGGCGACGGCGACAAGGATGGACATCCGGCCTGCCAGGCCGATGGCCCGATCCTTGAACGCCGTTTCCAAGCTCGACTCGGAATTCGCGCGGGCATGCGCGACCAGCAACTGCGCCAGGCGAAATAGCGCGATCGACGTCAGGACGATCAAGGGAAAAGACAGAACCGACACTGCGGCAGCGGGCGCGCTTGGTGCGCCGATATAGTCGAGCGCAACATCCAGAACGCCGACAAAGAAGCCGAGCAGATTGCTCAGCAGACGCCCCTGGCGGCGTTGCCCTTCGGTCAGCATCAGCGGCGCGGCAAGATTTTCCGACACCGGGAACAGCCACAGGCCGATCCAACGCGCGATAAAATAGATGACCCCCAGCCCCGCGATCGAGGTTGCAAGATCATTGCCGCGCTCGCCCAACATGGACGAACTTGTCGCCGCGACATAAAGTGCAAGAACGGCCAAGCTTGGGACAATGACTTGGCTGAAGGACAGGGTCAGCCCCAGCAACCGTTGGCCTTTCGGGGAATTGCCCAGAACGCGGGTGCCAATCCGACCACTGCGCAAAGACAGAACAAGGCCCTCGATCCAGGCCCGTCCGCGCAACAGAACGAACCCACCGAACAGCAAAAGCCCCGCGATCAACGGCAGATTGCTGCGCAATTGTCGCTGTCGGAGCTGGCTGGCGCGCGTATTGTTGAATTCGCGCACGATCAGGGCTGTCGAGTCGTACACGGTCGTCACCGTCACGACCCAGTTGGCGGGGTTCCACGGATACGGTTCCACCGCCAAAAGCGCATTTGCCTGACGCGCTCGCAAGGTCGCGTCAATCCTGCCGATAAGCGCATCGGCGCGGCTGAATGCCTCTTGCGCGTTGACGCGGGGCGCTCGCAGATTGGCGAGCTCAGAGTTGAGCGCCGCGCGCCGCTCTGTCACCTCGGGCGCTTCGGTCGACGGGTCTTCGGGGGCGGGCCCCAAGGCGTCGAGTTGCTGGCGCACACCGTCAATACGGGGGCCATTCACATTGCGCGCCGCCTGGAAGGCGCCACGCGCCTCGACCAGGTCCTGCCGCAGGCTCTCTAGCCGGTCATCTGTTATCTCGGCGCTTTCCAGCTCTGCCACGATGGCATCGGCGCGCGTGTTCCATGCCGTATAATCCGGCGCCGAACCGACCGATGATGCCGCCGCTTGCGACGATTGCGAGTTTTGCGCTTGCGCCATGGCGAGCGTCGGCGCCAGCACGAGCAAACAGATCGCAAGAAAATGGTGAAGCCTGGTCATGGGTTCGCTAGTCTGCCTGGAACACGTGGGGGATAGTCGGCGCAGTGCGGGTCATCCAACCCGGCACTGGCAGCCCTTTGCCTTGCAAGAATTCCCGGTTGAACAGCTTCGACTGGTAGCGCGTGCCGTAGTCACACAGGATGGTCACGATTGTATGGCCCGGTCCCATGGCCTGCGCCATGCGCACCGCCCCCGCAACATTCACGCCCGACGATCCCCCGAGGCACAAGCCTTCTTCCTGCAACAGGTCGAACACGATGGGCAAAGCTTCGGAATCGGGAATTCGGACGCAGGAATCCGGTGCAAACCCTTCGAGATTGGCGGTGATGCGTCCCTGCCCGATCCCCTCCGTGATCGAATCTCCAGGATTGTCCTGCCCCGTGTAAATCTTGAACAGCCCCGCGCCTTCGGGATCGGCCAAGCCGACATGCACGCCCTTGGGTTGCAGATACGCGCCCACGCCCGCCAAGGTACCGCCAGACCCCACGGCACACACGAACCCGTGGACGGCCCCGCCGGTCTGGTCCCAGATCTCCGGGCCTGTCGTTTCAACATGCGCCAGCCGGTTGGCCGTGTTGTCGAATTGGTTCGCCCAGATCGCGCCATTTGGCTCGGTGCGGGCAAGTTCCGCGGCCAACCTGCCGGAATATTTCACATAATTATTCGGGTTCTTGTAGGGCACCGCCGGAACTTCGACCAGCTCGGCCCCGGCCAGCCGCAGCATGTCTTTCTTTTCGCGGCTTTGTGTTTCGGGGATGACGATTACCGTGCGAAAGCCCATCGATGCGCCGACAAGCGCCAGCCCGATGCCCGTGTTGCCCGCCGTGCCCTCGACAATCGTGCCCCCCGGTTTCAGCGCTCCGCGTGAAATCGCGTCCCGGATAATGTAGAGTGCGGCCCGGTCCTTGACCGATTGTCCGGGATTCAAGAACTCGGCTTTACCCAAAATCGTGCAGCCGGTCGCCTCGCTGACCTTGTTCAACTTTATCAGCGGCGTATTGCCGACTGCCTCGGCAAGGTTGGACCGAATGGGCATCTCATCACTCCGCGAAAGGAAATATGGACCGGACCCGCTTCGCCCGGCCGGGTTCTGCTGCGTCAACTGGCGTGTGCCAAGCCTACAGCGCGTCGGTCCGCTTGGCGAGGCGCGCATACAGCCAGCACCCCAGGGCGACCAAGGTCAAAGCCCCGGTGAATTGCACCACGTTCACGCCACCAAGAACACTCAGACCGTCGATCGTCGCCATGATGGACCAGACGACCGCCACGAGCGAGGTGATAACAGCCAGCGACAACACCAGAACGGCCGCGCGATCCATCAAAAGCAGAAGCACGGACCCAAGCAGCCCAAGCCAGACCGACGCGCCAATCGCGCCCGACGCCCATGTCGGCACTGATTGAAGCAGGGCCGCCAAGCCATACCCTTCGGGCATCGGAACCATGTCGCCAAGCGGCGCATAGCGCGCCATGACATATTCGACCGCGTGAAGTCCGAACCACAGGCATCCGGCAATGGCAAAAAGCGTAATCAAAACCCCACGGTTTCTTTGAATTGACATGATGGAATCCTTCCACGGTTTGGTGCAGATTGCCTTGGCAGCCAACGAGTGTCCAGCCCCCCCGCTGATTTCACGGCGCCGTCGAAAGTGATCGCGGTTGCACCCGAACAACAAGAAAACCCCGCCAACATGGCGGGGCTTTGCAAAATTGGCGTTAGGGCGAGGTCAGGCGGCCAGGAGGGCACGCGCTTCATGCTCTTTCAGCGACAAACGGGCGGAGACATAGTCAGCCTGCCCCATCTCTTCAGCCAGTTGCGGGAACAGGGCAAAAATCTCTGCGCGTTGTTCGTCACCGATACCGGCCAGTGTTTTCGCGCCGGGCTGGAAACTCTCGCTCCAGGCACCATCCGCGCGGACGATCTGGTGTTCTTCGAACATCAGGTGGACATAGGTTTGCGGAGCGGTGTCACGCTCGATTCCCGGCTGACCAAGCATGTGAACCGCGGGAACAAGCACTTCGTATTCGCCAAACAACAGTTCCGCGCGCTGACCGCAGATCAGCAAACGGTGCCATGGCGAGACACGCATGTCCCGTACCGGCAACCCGGCACCAAGAGCGCCCTTGCGCACGATCACAGCCGCCAGATCGGGCCGTGCCGTCAAGCTGCGGTCCGTTTGCGCGTGATATCCGGTCCACATCACCGTCTGGTACCCATTGTCGCGCGTCAGCACCAAGTCACCCGAAACAATCTGCTCCACGGGTTTGGGACCATGATCGGTGTCGATCAACGACCCGAGAACGAAACACGGGGTTTCCACCTCGTCATCATCCCCCAGTTTGTTGCCGTCGTCCACTTCGTAAATGGCAGGCGTCGCGTAGGGTTCGGACAGGACGCCGATTTCCGTAATCGTTCCAGGGGACCACTGCGCCGGGTCACCTGTAAAACTGTCGCTGGGCGAAATGATATTGATCTCGTTCCCATCCGCGTCCGTCAGGGTCAGGGCAATGGACTGCCCGGCGTCGGAGAAGGGTTCGCCGGTGTCGGGGTCTATCTTGGTGAATTCGCCCCAGAAGCTGTAAACTTCGGTCAGTGTGTATTCCACACCGTCGATGACCGTGGTTGACCCGGTCGGGATCTGTTCCCCGAACGTGCCGTCCGGGGTTGTGAACGTGACGCCATCGAGGACGCCAGACAATTCTGTCGCTGCCGGATCCGCGTCATAGGCATATGTCGCGCCAAGGCTGCCCGCATCGACACCCGCCCCGGAAAGCTGGACGAGATCATTGATAACAACTTCAGGCATTTCGCCACCCCTTGAAAACCCATGGATAACAGTAAAGGTGACAGCAACCTGCGGCGGAACCCAGACAGCTCGGCAGTTCGTTAATCACGCTCGGACAGTACCCACGCACTTTATTACCATATTCGATCGTTAACATGCCAAAAGAAAAAGGCGAAAATATGGCTCTTCTCGATTTTCACTCAAAAAAAACGCGGCATCGTTTAAGGATCGTGGACAAATCCACGACTAACGATGGATTGTGTTGCTAAAAATGCGTTGGCGGGTGAACGAACAGTCCATGCATCACGGCAGTATTGTGCGATACAGATGCCAACTGGCATGACCCAGAACCGGCAGAGCGATCAGCAACCCCAAGAACATCGGTAGCATGGCCAAAAACAATGCCGCCGCGATCACCAGCGCCCAGATCGCCAACGTGAGCGGATTTGTAAGAACCGCGCGGACAGACGTGATCATTGCCGTGATGAAATCAACCTCGCGGTGAAGCAGCAGCGGCAGGCTTGTAACGGTAAGCGCGAACATCACCGCCGCCATGCCCCCGCCGACCAGGCCACCTACCGCAAGCATGGTCAGCCCCGTTGGGCTGAGCAACATGTCGGCGGTCGAGCTGGAGATGGGTTGCAGCCCGAAAAACAGGGCAAAGATCGTGTGCGCGACAAATACCCAGAACATGAAGGCCAGCATGATGACCATCGCCATGGACGGCACCTGACGATCTCTTTGCGCCCAAACGCATCCCAGCACGCCCGCCCAATCCAGAGCTTCGTTTTGCTCCAGCCTGCGGCTGACTTCGTAAAGACCGGTCGCGGCAAACGGCGCGAACAGCGGGAAACCAACAGCGATCGGAATGAACCACCAGCTTTGCCCAGAGGCCATGAACACCGCGTAAAGCACCATCCCGCCCAGCATGTAGACCGCCGAAAACGCCAGCCCGTAGAGCGGGGCCCGGCGAAAATCGGCCAGCCCCGCGCGCAACACGTTGGTCAGATCACTTGGTGAAATGCTGCGTGGCGCGGGTATTTCGGATGGCGGCACATGCGCGGATGCGCTTATATTGTCAGACATGGTCACTCCTCCCGTCCACAAGGATAGGCCTGCGACAAACTGTCATGCAAGGAAAAAAGCCCCGCGTTCAGGCAACTGCGCGACGATACAGATGCCAGGTCGCATGCCCCAACACCGGCAAAACCACGAACAACCCCAGAAAAGCGGGGATCATCGCGGCAAATAACAGCACGGCGATGACGGCCGCCCATGTCAGCATGACGCGCAGGTTCTCGCGCACGGTCTCGACCGAGACGATCATGGCGGTCACGAAATCGACCTCGCGGTCCAACAGCATGGGCAGAGAAATGACCGTCACCGCGAACAACGCCAGCGCAACAGCCGCGCCGATGGCGCTCCCGACCAGCAACATCATCACGCCCGCGGGGCTTGCCAGCAGTCCCAGGCTGTCGAACCCGATGCCGCTGCGTGCCATGAAAATGGCGAACACGCCACGCGCCATTATGATCCAGAATCCGAAGACGATCAGCACACCCACGGCCATCAGCGCCAATTGTCCATCCCCGCGCCCGCGCAACGCGCTCAGCACAGGGGGCCAAGACAAGGGCGCATCGCGTTCCAGGCGGCGGCTGACCTCATAGAGGCCGATGGCCGCAAATGGTGCGAATAGCGGGAACCCCGCGGCGATGGGCACGAACCACACCGGCTGCCCCATCGCGCCAAGGCCGAACCACAAGGCCAGCCCACCCGCGACGTAAACGAGTGCAAAGAACAGCCCGAAGGCGGGCGCGCGTTTGAAATCGACCCAACCGGACGCCAGCGCGGCGCGCAGGTCATCCGTGCTCAGCGTGGCGACCCGCGGCTGTCGGGACGTGTTGGAAAACTCTGTCGTTGACATGGCACTCTCCCTGCAATGGAAGGTAACATGATAGCTGCGACAAAGTGTCCGTCAATCGTTGGCGTTTGCTTCCGCGCGGGATTTGCCGGACACGTCCATCGCCAGCGTGGCCCCCATGAACCCGTCGAGCGCACCGTCCAGCACGCCGGACGTGTCGGACGTCTCGAACCCCGTGCGCAGGTCTTTCACCATCTGGTAGGGGTGCAGCACGTAGGACCGGATCTGGTTGCCCCAGCCCGCATCGCCCTTGGCGTCATGCGCCGCCTCGATCGCCTCGGTGCGCTTGCGCAATTCCATTTCATACAAGCGCGACCTCAGCGCGTTCATGGCGATGTCACGGTTCTGGTGCTGCGATTTCTGGCTGGAGGTGGTGACGATTCCGGTCGGAACATGGGTGATCCGCACCGCAGAATCTGTCGTGTTGACGTGCTGGCCGCCCGCGCCCGACGAGCGGTAGGTGTCGATGCGCAGGTCCGAGGGGTTGATCTCGATCTCGATATTCTCATCCACCACCGGGTAGACCCAGACAGAGCTGAAAGACGTGTGCCGCCGGGCTGAACTGTCATAGGGCGAAATGCGCACCAGCCGGTGCACGCCCGATTCCGATTTCAGCCACCCGTAGGCGTTGTGCCCGCTGATCTTGTAGGCGGCAGAGCGGATGCCCGCCTCGTCGCCCGCGCTTTCGGACATCAGTTCGACCGTGTAGCCGCGTTTCTCGGCCCAGCGGACATACATGCGCGCCAGCATGGACGCCCAGTCGCAGCTTTCCGTGCCGCCCGCGCCGGCATTGATCTCCAAGAACGTGTCATTGGCGTCGGCCTCGCCGTTCAGCAGCGCTTCCAGTTCCTTCTCGCCCGCCGACTTGGCCAGTTTGCGCAATTCCTCCTCGGCCTCGGCCACGACATCGGAATCGTTCTCGGCCTCTCCCAACTCGATCAGGCCGACCTGGTCTTCCAGTTCCTGCGCGATTGCGCGGTGGGTTTCCATCGCGTCGGCCAACAGGCGGCGGTCGCGCATCAGCTTTTGCGCGCGCGCGGGATCGTTCCACAAGTCCGGGTCTTCGGTCATGGCGTCGAATTCTTCCAGCCGGTGCGGGGCTGTTTCAATCTCCATGCGCTGCCCCAGCAAGGTCAGGGATTTGCGGATCTGCTCGATCAGGCCAAGCGTTTCAGAGCGCATTGCGACGGTCCATCTTCCAATATGTTGAACCCGGTGCATAGCTTGCCGGTCCGGCCAGAGCAAGGGCACGGCAAAGGCTAGGTGACGTCAATACAGCCCGCCGGTCGTCACCGTGCCGAAGCTGGCAGGCGGTGGCGTGCCGCGCCCGGCATCCTCGCGCTCCAGCTCTTCGTATTGCTCTCCGGGTGCGAACATCGGCAGATCGCCGCCCATCGTGAAACCACCGTCGATGACGGCGGCCAGACCGAAGATCGGCTCTTCCCCCTCGCGGAAGAACTCGGCCACGACATTCGGCCCGCTGGCATTGTCAGGCAGGCGCGCGCCGGTGTCGCGGTCGATCTTCAGGAAATACCCGCCCTCGGGCACGCGGAACCGCCCGCCGCCGTATTTCTCGACGGCGTCGCGCATGAACTGGTTGAAAACAGGGCCGCACATGGTGCCGCCCCCTGCCCCGCGCCCCAGCGGCCTGGGCTGGTCATAGCCCAGGTAGCAGCCTGCCACGATGTTCGACGTGTAGCCCACGAACCAGACATCGCGCGCGTCATTGGTCGTGCCGGTCTTGCCGGCGGTCGGCACCGACAGGTTGACGGTCTTGGCGGCTGTCCCGCGTTGCACGACACCTTCCATCATGGACGTGAGCTGATACGCCGTCACCGCATCCATCACCCGAGCCCGGTTCGAGGTGATCCAGGGTTTGCGCCCCGGCGCCAGCCCGGCTTCGTCGCAATCGACGCAATCGCGCTGGTCATGGCGATAGATGGTGCGCCCGTAACGGTCCTGCACGCGGTCGACCAGCGTGGGTTCCACCCGCTCGCCGCCATTGGCAAACATGGCATAGGCCGCGACCATGCGGAACAAGGTCGTTTCCTGTGACCCAAGCGCATTGGCGAGGTAGGTCTGCGCCCGGTCATACACGCCGAAGCGCTCGGCGTAGCCGCCCACCACATCCATGCCGATTTCCTGCGCAAGGCGCACGGTCATAAGGTTGCGCGACAGTTCAACCCCGCGCCGCACCGGCGTCGGCCCGTAGAAGCGGTTGCTGGCATTGGTGGGCCGCCAGACGCCTTGGGGGGTGTTGATCTCGATCGGGGCGTCGATCACGATGGTCGCGGGGGTGAACCCGCTGTCGAGCGCGGCGGCATAGACAAACGGCTTGAAGGCGGAGCCGGGCTGGCGCTGCGCCTGCGTCGCGCGGTTGAACACGGACGCCTGGTAGGAAAACCCGCCCTGCATGGCGATCACGCGGCCCGTATTCACGTCCATCGCCATGAAGCCGCCCTGTATTTCGGGTATCTGGCGCAGCGACCAGCGCATGAAAGACCCGTCGCTGTCAGAGGTCACGGCGCGCACATAGACCACGTCACCCACGTTCAGGTTGTCTGAAAGCGACCCGCGCGCCCAGTTGATATCGGGGCGGTCCACGACATGCGGGGCGTTCTGGTCACTGGGCACGTTTTCGATACCAAGGCGGGCTCGATCGGGGCCGACCTCCAGCACCACGGCCGGATACCAACGGTTGCCAAGGGTCACATCGCGCGCAAGCTGCAACTCTGCCAGCGCCGCGCGCCAGTCCTCTTCACGCTCCAGAAGTTCTGGCGCTATGGTGTCCCCCGTGGTGCGCAGGCGTCCCAAACCGCGGTCATATTGTTCCAAGGCGCCTTGCAGGGCATGGGCGGCCTTGTCCTGCATCTCCGGGTCCACCGTGGCGCGAATGCTCAGACCGCCCCCGAAAAACTCATCCTCGCCAAATGTGCCGGAGAGTTGGCGGCGCACTTCGTCGGTGAAATAGTCACGCGGCGGGATGTTGTCGCGCGGTGATGAAAAATCGCCCGATTGCACGGTGCGCAGCGGCAAATCCTTGGCGCGGTCGTGCGTGGGCCGGTCGATATAGCCGTTGCGCAGCATTTCCTCCAGGACGTAATCGCGGCGCGCGACGACGCGGTCGTAATTGCGCACGGGATGGTAGTTGGACGGCGCTTGCGGCAGGGCTGCCAGGAAGGCCGCTTCTTCGACCGTCACTTCGTCCAGCGTCTTGTTGAAATAGGTCTGCGCGGCAGCGGTCACGCCATAGCTGTTCTGACCAAGGAAGATCTCGTTCAGGTACAGTTCCAGGATGTCATCCTTGCTCAGCGTGCCCTCGACCCGGCTGGCCAGGATCAGTTCCTTGATCTTGCGCTCTCCCGTGCGGTCGCCCGACAGCAGGAAGTTCTTCATCACCTGCTGCGTGATCGTGGACGCGCCGCGGATATTGCGCCCGCGCGATTCAATCGCCTGGTAGGCCGCCGCGCCGATGGCGCGCAGGTCGAACCCGCCATGGACGTAGAAATTCCGGTCCTCGGCGGAAATGAAGGCGGCCTTGATCCGCTCGGGGATATCCTCGATCGGGGTGAACAGGCGGCGTTCCTGCGCGAATTCGTCGATCAGCCGTCCTTCGCCGGAATAAATACGGCTGATCGACGGTGGCGCGTAATTGGCCAGTTGTTCGTGGCTCGGAAGGTCCTGTGAATAATACCAGAACACGCCCGCCAACAACAGCCCGGCCGCCAGCACCCCGGTAATCAGGAAGCTGAACATCCCGCCAAAAAATGAGAAGATCGCACGCAGCACAGATCAATCCTGTCTTTGTCTGGGTGTCTTATAATCAGATCGCGTCACAAGGTCAAAGCATGGGGGCGATGATAAATCCGTCATCACGCGCTTTGACCCGCGTGCCCCACGGGTCCATGCGGGGCGCGCCGAGGGTTCATTGCTCAAGTTGCGCGCGGCGGTCGCGGTCGCGCGCGGCCCAGATTTCCAACCCGTTGGCGACAGCCGTGGCCATTTGCGCGCGCCATGCCGGGTCGCGCAACCGTGCAAGGTCGCGCGGGCTGGACATGAATCCCAGCTCCAGCAGGGCCGAGGGCATATCGGGCGCGCGCAGCACGGAAAACGCGCCCGATTGCGCCGGGCGCGCATGCAACCGCAATCCGTCATCGCGGATCCCATCGACCAGCGCGTCTGCCAGCTCGGCATTGCGCAGCTTGGTATCCTGCCACGCGACCGACATCAGCACAGAGGCAATCTCGTCGGTGTTGCGCGACAGGTCCACCCCGGCCAGCAGGTCGGCACGGTCATGGCGCGTGGCCAGCAATTCGGCGGTTTCGTCGCTGGCGTCCTCGGCCAACGTATAGATGACCGCGCCCGAAGCCAGCCCTTCCGGCAAGGCATCCGCGTGAAGCGACAAGAACAGGTCCGCGCGCGCCGCACGTGCGGCGCGCAGGCGCCCGTCAAGCGACACGAAAGCGTCCTCTTCGCGGGTCATGGACACCTCGAACCCGGACCGGCGCAGCAATTCCTCTTGCAGCGTCTTGGCAAATTCCAGCACGATCTGCGCCTCGCTGACCTCGTCGCGCACCGCGCCGGGATCGACCCCGCCATGGCCCGGATCCAGCATGACCCGCAGCGGCGCGGGGCCTGATTGCTCTGCCAAAGCAGCGCTTTCGGGATGCAGCAGATGGTCGGAATAATCGCGTATGAAGGCGGACTCGTCGACGGCGCGGGCCTCGAACGCGTCACGCGTCGCGCGCGCCATGTCCAGCGTTATCACAGCGCGCCCGCTGTCGGGATCGACATCCTGCGCCAGGCTTTCAGGCAGCATCGGATAGGCCAGGTCCAGCACAAGCCGCGCCCAGCCGTCACCCCGGTGCCCCATGCGCAGCGCGCGCAGCCCGTCGGTTTCGGGCCAATCCATGGTCTGCCAGTCGAGCGTGTTGAACTCCAGCACCACGCGCGGCGGCGCGGGAAGCAGGCGCATCCGATAGGGCACGGGCTGGCTGAGCGCCAGGCGCAGCGACACGCCATCGCGCGACCCGGTCAAAGCGCTGTCTTCCGGCGCAAGGCGCGCCTGGACGCCAGTTTGCGCCACCGCCACGGGCGCGGCGGTGAACACAATAGCGAGCACCAGTATCAAGGATCGCCAACCTGCCATAAGAAGCACTTTCTTGTTATTGAAAAGATAGTAGTCGCAGACGGGTCCAAGGGCCAAGCCCATACGCCCCCCAACACGGGAATTTGTGCAACTTGATGCAAACTCGCGGAAAACCCGGCATGGTCAGGGTTGATTCCCGCGTCTGGTCACGGTTTAACAAGGACGAATGCGCCCACGCGACGCAGCGGATTGAGACAGGAGCACGACATGACCCTTCCCCTTAGCGATTCCGGCCTGATCGGCACGTGCCTTGCGGCGTCTGCACTTGGGCTGATCGTGCTGACCAGCGGCGGCGGGGGTGATGCGGCGCCTGCGCAGGACAGCGCGGCGCAGACGGACACCACGGCCGGCACGGCGACGCCCGGGGAAGAGGCCGGGCTGCCGCTGGGGGCCGTGCCCGCCGGGTCTGACACAGCCGAGGTCGATCCGGAATTCGGCGCGCAGGTGCGCGCCTACCTGCTGCAAAACCCCGAAGTGATTTTCGAAGCCGTCGCCGAATTCGAACGCCGCAACGCCGAGGCCCAAGGCGACATGGACGTGGCGCTGGTCGAAGCGAATGCCGAGGCGCTGTTCAACGACCCCATGTCATGGGTCGGCGGGAACCCCGAAGGCGATGTCACGTTGG
>JAAAPG010000262.1 GCA_009908405.1 Alphaproteobacteria bacterium
AATCGGCTTCAACGCGAAATACCTGCTGGAAATCGCCAGCCAGGTAGACCGGGAAAACGCGGTGTTCCTGTTCAATTCCTCGGGCGACCCTACCCTGATGCGCGAGGGTAACGACACATCCGCCGTGTATGTCGTGATGCCGATGCGGGTGTAAGGACGCGCTTCGTCGCGTCCGTAGGGTGCGTGCTTGCACGCACCGCCCCTGACAGATTGCAGGGCCATGTCCACCCATATCTCCCATCTGACCCTGTCGCATTTCCGCTCGCACCAGCGCACGCGGCTGCACTTCGATGGTCGCCCCGTGGCGCTTCATGGCCCGAACGGGTCGGGCAAGACCAATATCCTTGAAGCGATTTCGCTGTTTTCGCCGGGGCGTGGTCTGCGCCGTGCCACGCCCGATGACATGGCGCGCAAGCCTCAGGCGTTGGGCTGGAAGCTACGCGCCGAAATCGCAACACCGGATGGCCCCCGGCTGGCAGAGACCTGGGCCGAACCCGGCCAGCCGCGCCAGGTGCGGATTGATGAGAAAGCCGCGCCGCAGATTGCCCTTGGCGCGCTGTTGCCGATGCTGTGGCTGACCCCCGCGATGGACCGGCTGTGGCTGGAAGGGGCCGAGGGGCGGCGGCGGTTTCTGGACCGCACCACGCTCAGCTTTGCGCCCGATCATGCCGCGCAGGTGCTGGCCTATGACAAGGCGATGCGCGAGCGCAATCGCCTGTTGCGCGACGGGGTGCGCGATGCGCGCTGGTATGCCGCGCTGGAAGCGCAAATGGCCGACGCGGGCGCGCAGATCACCGCCAACCGGCACGCGGCCTTGGCCGAGCTTGCCGCGCATGCCGACCCGGACAGCCCCTTTCCCATGGCCGACCTGTCGCTGGACTGCACCGCGCCCGATGACCTTGCCAATGCGTTGGCCGACAGCCGTGCGCGCGACATGGCCGCCGGGCGCAGCCTGATCGGCCCGCACCGCGCCGATCTGCGCGCCGTATGGGCGGCCAAGGGGATGGCGGCCGCGCAATGTTCCACCGGCGAGCAGAAGGCCTTCCTGATTTCGGCCATTCTGGCCAATGCCCGCGCCTTGGCCGCACATGCCGCCACGCCGCCGGTCTTGTTGTTGGACGAGGTCGCCGCCCATCTTGACGCCGCCCGCCGCGCGGCGCTTTATGACGCGGTCTGCGCCATGGGGGCACAGTGCTTCATGACAGGCACCGGGCCGGACCTGTTCGCGGAGCTTGGCCCTCGCGCGCAACATCTCGCGTTGTGCGACCGGGACGGCGTGTCACATATTGAAAAGGATACCCCATGAGCTTGCCCCGCCAACGCATTTCGCTGGTCACCCTCGGGGTCGATGACCTGGCCCGCGCCCGCGCGTTCTACGCGGCCCTTGGCTGGCGCGAGGCGGAATCGACCGACGGCATGGCCTGTTTCCAATTGTACGGTCAGGCGCTGATGCTGTTCGGGCGTGCAGAATTGGCCAAGGACCAGGGCCGCGACGGGGCGACGCTGGGAACCGGGGCCATGACACTGGCGCAGTGTTTCGAAACCCGCGAGGATGTCGATGCGGCCTTTGCAGACGCGCTCGCCGCCGGGGCAACCGCGCTCAAAGCGCCCGAGGCCGTGTTTTGGGGCGGATATTCGGGCTATTACGCCGACCCTGACGGCCATGTCTGGGAAGTGGCGCATAACCCGTTCTGGCCCTTGGCCGCGGATGGCAGCCTGACCCTGCCGGTGCCCGAATGACCATCGGTGCGCTGGACCTGCTGTTTTATGCAGGCGCGATCCTGGTTTTGTTCCTGACCCCCGGCCCGGTCTGGGTGGCGCTGACCGCGCGGGCCATGTCCGGGGGCTTCGGGTCCGCCGCGCCCTTGGCGGTGGGCGTTGCGCTGGGCGATCTGCTCTGGCCACTGGCGGCCATCTTCGGGCTGACATGGATCCTGTCGTTCTACGGCGACCTGCTGGGGCTTATGAAATGGGTCGCGATGGCGATGTTCATTGTCATGGGCGTGCAGCTTATCCGCCACGCCCGCGCGCGCATTTCCACCGACAGCCGCCTGACGCGACCGGGGCGCATGGCGGGGTTTCTGGCCGGGATCAGCGTGATCCTGGCCAACCCCAAGGCGATCCTGTTCTACATGGGCGTGCTGCCGGGCTTCTTTGACCTGAGCCGCGTCACGGGGCTGGATATTGCCGCCATACTGTTCGTGTCAGCCAGCATCCCGGTCGTGGGTAACCTGTCCATGGCACTGGCCATAGACCGCGCCCGCGCGGTGTTGCGCTCGGGCGCGGCGATAGCACGTGTCAACCGCATCGCGGGGGTATTGATGATCGGGGTGGGCCTTGCGATCGGGCTGACGTAACGTTGAATGCGCTCAGACGATGTCGATGAAGTTTTCAAGCCGCGCGGCGTTCGTCACGCCTTCCAGAACGATCACATCGCCATTGCCGAAATCGAGCACGAAGTCACCGTTCACCACGTTGCCATAGGTCGAGATAACATCCGCCGCCGAGAGGTTGCCGTTCCAGAGCGCGTCATCCAGTTCCAGCCGGTCATCGTGACGGAACTTGAAATCGCGGATTGTCAGCGTGTCATCCCCTTCATCAAACACGAAGGTATCGGCGCCGCGCCCGCCTACGGCGATGTCGTCGCCACTGCCGCCAATAATGCGGTCATTGCCGCCGCCGCCCTTGAGCGTGTCGTTGCCCGCACCGCCGCGCATCACGTCACGGCCCGCATTGCCGAACATGCGATCATTGCCGCCGCCGCCATTTAGCGTGTCGTTGCCTGCGCCCCCGCGCATCACGTCACGGCCTGCATTGCCGAATAGCTTGTCGTTTCCGCCACCGCCTTTGAGCGTGTCGTTACCGCCACCGCCGCGCAATACGTCGCGGCCCGCATCGCCGAACATGCGGTCATTGCCGCCGCCGCCCTTGAGCGTGTCGTTGCCTGCGCCACCGCGCATCACGTCGCGGCCCGCATTGCCGAACATGCGGTCATTGCCGCCACCGCCGCTCAAGATATCGTTTCCATTACCGCCGAACAGACGGTCGTTGCCAAGACCACCTTCCAGCGTGTCATTGCCGCCGCCACCGCGCAATATGTCCCGTCCAGTGTCGCCAAACAGTCGGTCATTGCCGCCGCCGCCGAGCAGCGTGTCGTTGCCGGAACCGCCGCGCAGATTGTCGTCTCCGGCATTGCCTGATATCCGGTCGTTACCATTGCTGCCGCTGACATTGTCGCTGAAGCTGCTCCCCAAATAGGTAATGTCTGACGTGATTGCTGACGGGCCATCACCAACGTCAAAGATCTGATCGCTTGTCGTTTCGCGTGCATCGATGGTCAGATCCTGGGCCGATAGCAAAGCAAGCATCGCCGCAGGATTATCTTCGTCCAGCAATCCGGCCAAGCCTTGATCGAAGTCCGCAGCATTCCAATCCAACCCCGAAACAGTTGCAATCAGGTTGCCCTGCGCATCGCGGGTTTCCCATCCGGTGATGGTGCCGGTCAGGGAATCGCCAACAATGGCAAAACCGGTGCCGATGAGCGTCGTTACGGCCCCTGTCACAGGTTGGTCGAGGACGACACGGGTCGCCGATTGCGAGACCAAATCGGGCCAGTCATAAAAGGCGAAATCAAAAAACGGGACGCCCGACCAATCGGGTACGAATGGGACTGACCCGGTCAGGGTGATTGTGGCACTTGACATAGAGTTCTCCAGCAGAAAATTTTGCTGAAATCATTTCAGTTGCTAATGCATCGCGCAACTATTTTCTGACGCCTCAAAAGAAACAACCGGCCCAAGGGGCCGGTTGCATATGTTTTGACGAAAACAGGGTGCCTCAAGCGCTCGGTTCAGGCTCCATCCCGCCATCGCCTTCGTCGCCGCGCTTGCGACCTCGGGTCTTCGGGATGCTGGCGACCGAGGGTGTGCCGCTGCTGGGGCTGTCCGCGTCGTCATCGTCGCGCCCGATGGGCTCTCCGCGCATGACACGGCCGATTTCCGGCCCGGTCAGGGTTTCGTATTCCAGCAAGCCTTGCGCCAGGTTTTCCAGCTCGTCACGGTGTTCGGTCAGAATACGCTTCG
>JAAAPG010000258.1 GCA_009908405.1 Alphaproteobacteria bacterium
CGCTGGCCACGGCACCGGGGCCGAAGCGGCTGTCACCCGCACGGACTGGCCCGCGCGGATGCAGCGCCTGCGCCATGGGCCGTTGGTCGATGTGTTGCCGGGCGGCACGCTCTGGCTGGATGGCGGGCATAACCCGGCGGCGGGGCGGGCGATTGCCGCGACGCTGGCCGCGCAGGGGGATCGCCCGCTTTGGCTGATCTGCGGCATGCTGAACACCAAGGATGTGTCCGGTTTCATGGCCCCGCTCGCCGCCCATGCCTGCCAGCTCTACGCGGTGTCCATCCCCGGAGAGGCCGCGACGCTGAGTGCCCAAGCCACGGCGGAAACGGCGCGGAGCGTGGGTATCGAGGCCGTCGAGGCCGAGAGCGTTCGGGACGCTTTGCGGGCAATCGCGTCACAAGATCCGTCCGCGCAGGTGTTGATCTGCGGCTCGCTCTACCTGGCCGGGCATATCCTGCGCGAGAATGGGTAACGACCACGCATGAAAAAAGGGGCCGCGTGGCCCCTTTTGGTGGTCTTTCGACGCGATTATTCGGCGCCGAACTGCGCCAGATAAGCGTAGAGATCTTCGGCGGACCCGCGCAAACGGTGGTTCATGTTCGACCGCGCGCGCGAATCGCCGGTGACTTCGCGCAGATAGGCTGTCGGGTCGGCGACATAGGCGACGAAGTTTTCCTCGGTCCAGGTGATGCCATGTTCTTCGCCGGCAGCGGTCATCGCGCTGGAATAGCGGCTATACCCGTCATACGCTCCGGCAACGCGCCCGGTGACGCCCCACAGGTTCGGCCCGGTGGGTGCGACGCGGTGGATCACCTCGCCATCGGGAGACGCGATCCCATGGCAGGTCGTGCATTGGCGGAAATTCGATTCGCCCGCGTCGGCATCGCCGCTCGCTTGGGCATGGGCGGTCAGCGGCAAGGCGCAAAGGGCGGCAATGGTGGCGGCTTTCAGCTTCATCGGATCCTCTTCCTCGTTGGCTTTCAGTCGTCAGAATACGGTTGGATACCGGACAACGGCTTTACTTTACCTGACAAACGTCGTTTCGCAACGCACTAAATATAAAATCCTGAATATACCTTTTCGCGCAAGGTCGCACCAAAGAACAAAACTGCGCTGGAATCTGTGCATTTCAGCCTGTAACGGTTCACATGTGCAGCAAGCTGGCAGAAAGGCCCCGCCATGGATATTCGCGCGCTGATGATGGGGCTTGCCTTTGCCTTCATGTGGTCCTCGGCCTTTGCATCGGCCAAGGTTATCGTGCAGGCTGCGCCCCCGCTTATGGCGCTGTCTTTGCGCTTCTTGATATCGGGCCTGATCGGCATCGCGATCGCGCGCGCGCTGGGGCAGACATGGCACCTGACACGCGCGCAATGGCGGGCGATTGTCGTGTTCGGGCTGTCGCAGAACGCGCTGTACCTGGGGCTGAACTTTGTCGCCATGCAAACGGTCGAGGCGTCGTTGGCCGCGATCATAGCCTCTTCCATGCCGCTTCTGGTGGCCTTCGCCGGATGGGTCTTCGCGGGCGAACGTCTGCGCCCGATGGCCATTGCAGGGCTGGCCGCCGGGTTCGGCGGCGTGGCGCTTATCATGGGCGCCCGCATGAGCGGCGGGGTGGACCTGTATGGCGTGGCGCTTTGCGTGGTGGGTGCGATCGCGTTGACCGTGGCGACCTTGTCAGTGCGCGGCGCGTCGGCAGGCGGGGCCAACCTGCTGATGATCGTGGGGTTGCAGATGTTGGTCGGGGCGATGCTGCTGGCGGGGCCGGCGCTGGCGCTCGAGAGTTTTGACGTGGATTGGTCATGGCAGTTCGGCGCGGCCTTCAGCTACACGGTGTTGATTCCCGGATTGGCGGCGACCTGGGTCTGGTTCCTGCTGGTCGGGCGTATCGGCGCGGTGCGCGCGGCGACGTTCCACTTTCTGAACCCGTTTTTCGGCGTCGCGGTCGCGGCGATTCTGCTGGGCGAGAGCCTTGGCCTGTATGACGTGATCGGTGTGGTCATCATCATGGCCGGTATTCTGGCGGTGCAGCGCGCCCGCGTTGCCGCCAAACTGGGCTAGGGACGGGCGACGTTGCAATCCATCCCGCGGGCTGACAGGCGCGCGCAAGCACGGTCAGCCTCGCCTTGGGTCAAGCCTGCAAAACTGGCCTCGAACCGCCCGCTGGTCTGACGAATACGACTGATCCCGCTTGAAAGCGCCTGCGCCTCTGCCATCTTGACGGTGATAAGGCTGCGCTCGGCCGCATGGCGCGTGTTGAACGCCCCGAGCGATATCCCCCACAACCTGTCGGCATTCGAGCTGGAGACGCGGCTGATGACGTGTTGCGTGTCCGCGTTGAATTGCTCTGCCACAAGTGCAGTCATCAAGTCCTCGTCGCTGGTCTCTGACCGGGTCAGGATGATCCCGGAGTCTTCAATGACCGGCGGCGCCACTGTGACATCCAGGTCGGCATTCAGACTCAGCGCGTTGTCCTGAAGTTCGGGCAGAAAGGATTCGGGGGCGCCGGTCCAGAGGATCTCGGCGGGAGGGCCAGCGTCCTGAAGTGCCTCCGCTTCGGGGGCGGGGTGTGCTGCTTGCGCAAGCGTTTCCGTTTCGAGCGCGGCATCTGCGGCTGGCTCCGCCTGCGCCTGGGGCAGGGCCGCCGCCAAGCTGTCCGGCACGGTGTCTGCGAGTGTTTCTGCCGCTGTTTCCAGCGTGTCTTGTGCGGCCTGCACGACCGCGACCTCTGTTTCGGGCTGTGCGTCGGATGCGGTGTCGGCGTCAATCGCCACGCTTTCCGCCGCGTCCGCGTCCGCGGTGTCCGATTGTTCCAGCGCGGCCAGATCGTCCGGATCGGCCAGCCCGAAGCCCGCCGCCTCTGCCACGGCCAGGTCCACCGCCGCGGTCACCGCCTCGGGTCGTGCAGGTGGGTTGACGTCCAGCGCCACAGGGGCAAGCTTGGTCTGGCCAAGTTCCGCCGCTGTATCGGCGACCGCGACATCCACGCGCTCTGCAACGGCGACCAGCACATCATCCGGTACTTGGGGAAGCGGTCGCGCGCGCGGGCGCGGGCTTTTGCGCACCGCCGTCACGATGCGGATGGTCTTGGCCCCAGCATTCGGATCATCATCGCCATTCTTGGGCTTCGCGGCCAGCATGTTGCCGCGACCTTGATAGGCGGGCGTGCCGGGTGCGCGCACGGCGACCCGCGATTTTGCCCGGCTAAAGCCCATGTCCAGCAGTTCCGCGACCCGCTTGTTGCGCGCCGCTGTCGAGCTGCCGCCGAACATGGTCGCGATGATGTGCTTGGACCCGCGCTGCGCCGAGGCTGTCAAGTTGAACCCGGCGGCGCGCGTATAGCCGGTTTTTATGCCATTCGCGCCGCTGTAAGCGTTCAGAAAGCGGCGGTTGGTGTTCGGGACATTGCCCACGCCCGCGAAATCCGACCGACGCGAAAAGATGTTGAAATACTGCGGATAGTCGAAAAACAACTGCCGCCCGAGTGTCGTCATGTCGCGCGCGGTCGAGACATGACCCGATTGTGTCAATCCATGCGGATTCTTGAAGGTCGTATTGCGCATTCCCATGGCGCGGGCCGTGCGGGTCATGCGTTCGGCAAATGCCTCGACGCTGCCGGAAATGCCCTCGGCAATGACAACCGCCGCGTCATTGGCAGAGCGCAGGGCGGCGGCGCGGATCAGGTAGCGCAGCGAAATGGTCTGGCCTTTTTTCAGCCCAAGGCACACGCATTCGGCACGGGTTGCACGGCGGCTGACCTTGAACTTGGTATCAAGCCCGACTTCGCCATGCTTGACCGCCTCGAAGGCGATATAGAGCGTCATCATCTTGGTCAGCGACGCGGGATGCAGTTTCGTGTCATGATTGCGCGCGTGGATCACCTCGCCGTTGCGGGCATCCATGACCATCGCGGCATAGGGCGCCGCAAAAAGCGGGGCGCGCGCCATCACCAGCACCAACCCCAGCACCAAAATGCCAAGCCCCACACGTCGCATTAGCTGCGCCTGCATTACATCGCCTCTGTTAATGTCCCGCTTGTTTTGCTGCGGGTTTCCTGCCTACCTACAGACTACCACGA
>JAAAPG010000008.1 GCA_009908405.1 Alphaproteobacteria bacterium
CACCAGCTTGCCGTCATAGGCGCTGGCGGCGGCTTGGGTGGTGTCGGTCAGCGCCGCCCGCACAGGGCCAAGCGCATCTTCGGCGCCCTGGGCGCACAGAACCAGCGTGGCAAAGGCCCGCGCGCCGCCCAACAGCGCGGTCTGGCCGGGATGCGCCAAAACGGCGCTATCCAGCCTCAAAGGTTCCATGAATACGGGCACCCCGCCGCGCGTGATGCGCCGACGGTCGCGCAGATGCATTGCTTGCACATCCTCGCCCATCGCGGCGCGCCCCAGAACAACGCTTTCCAGCAGCAGGCACCCGGCATCCGGGGCCAGCGCGACATGCGTGTCGCGGTCCAGATCGCTGCGGTCGAACAGGATGGTTTCCTGCGGCAGCCAGTCCAGCCAACACCCCGCGCCCACGTCATGCGCAACCCGCACATGCGCGGCACCCGCATTCGCACGGTAGGCGCGTTCGGCGGTCTGGGTTGTCGCGGTGACATGGGCGGCGTCCGACAGCGTCACGGCATAATCCAGCCGGTCGCCGCTCGTCAGCCCACCGGATGTGTTCAGGAACACCACTTCGGGTCTGCCAGAGATGCGCGGCAACTGCGCCTTGGCCGACCCGATCTGCCGCAACCGCCCAAGCTGCTTGCCTGCAAAGCTGATACGCGCGTCACCCACGCTGCGTTGCATTTTCACATGTTGACCGGAATCAAGCATCGCGCCCCCTTGGCGGTCACTTGATACCGACTGTCGCGCCAAGCGCAGGCCGGACCCCGGCACGGAACAAAAAGCGCCGCCCGTTTGCTTACCAAACAGGCGGCGTCAAAGGCCTTCGCCTAAAAAACGGTCGTTTTACAAATTCAGGCCGGAGTCGAGGACACACCCACATGCGCGGGCCGCAACAACTGGTCGTGCAACATGAAGCCTTCGGCCATGACCTGAATGATCTGGCCCGCCTTGTAGTCGGGCACGGGCGCTTCGAACATCGCCTGATGCAAATGCGGATCGAACCTGTCGCCCACCTCGGGGCAAATGCGTTCCACGCCGTGTTTTTGCAAAATGCCGGTCAATTCGCGCAGGGTCAGTTCCACCCCTTCGACCAGCCCACCGGCAGCGGCGCGGGTCTCCTCGGTGGCGGCATTCAGCGCGCGCGCCAGGTTGTCATAGACCGGCAGCATATCGCGCGCGATCTTGGACCCGCCGTAAAGCTGGGCGTCGCGGCGGTCCTTCTCGGCGCGTTTGCGGCTGTTCTCGGCCTCCGCGAGCGCGCGGACCATCCGATCGCGCAGCTCGTCGCGCTCGGCTTCAACCTCGGCAAGGCGCGCTTCCAGCTCCGCGACCGGGTCAAGATTTGTTCCGACCGTTTCCGGCGCGTCCGCTGCCGAGGCTTCGGTGTCTTCGAAATGGGTTTCTTCTGGCTCTGCCATCGTCTTCCTCAATCTGCGCGGTGGGTGTCTGTCAGCAGACGCCCCACCAGTTGCGCGGTGTAATCCACAATCGGCACGATTCGTCCATAATTTAACCGCTTCGGGCCAATCACGCCGACCGCGCCAATGATCTTTCGGTCAGCGTTCATATAAGGAGAAACCACCAGAGTTGAACCCGTCAGCGAAAAAAGCCGGTTCTCTGCGCCGATAAAAATGCGCACCCCGTCGCCCTGCTCGGTCAGTTCCAGGAATTCGGTTATGTCGCGCTTGCGTTCCAGATCATCGAACAGGCTGCGGATGCGTTCGAAATCCTCGGCGCTGGCATCGTCCAGCAGGTTCGACCGGCCCCGCACGATCAGGCGCTCTTGCGGCTCGCCCTCGTTTTCCCAGACGGCCAGACCCTGCTCAACCAGTGATTGGGCCAGCGTGTCGATCTCGCGCCGGTTCTGCGCCAGTTCTGTCCGGTATCGCGCCAACAGGTCCGCGACACTCGCCCCTTCGGTCATGGAATTCAGGTAATTCGCCGCCTCGCGCATGGCCGAGGGGGTCATGCCCTTGGGCGGGGTGAAAATGCGGTTTTCGACATGCCCATCGGTAAACACCAGCACCACAAGCGCACGATCCGGCGACAAGCTGACAAAGTCGATATGCTTGACCGCCGCTTCATGCTTGGGCGACAGCACCAGGGATGCGCCTTGCGTCACCCCGCTGAGCGCGCCGCCGATCTGTTCCAGCATCGTGCCCATGTCGCGTTCGTTGCTGCCCATGGTCTGGTCCAGCTTGGCGCGGTCGCCGTCATTCAAGGGTGACACTTCCAACAAGGAATCCACGAACAGGCGCAGCCCCAGGTTGGTCGGCACCCGCCCGGCAGACACATGCGGGCTGTCCAATAATCCAATATATTCAAGGTCTTGCATCACGTTCCGCACCGTCGCGGCGGACACCTTCTCGTTCAACCCACGCGTCAGCGTGCGCGACCCGACCGGGTCGCCCGTGTCCAGATACGACTCGACCACCCGTCGAAACACCTCGCGCGAGCGGTCGTTCATCTCTGCCAGCAATTTCGCGGTATCGCGTGGGTCGGACATCCTCTGCACTCTCTGACCGGGACAGCCTGACAGCACTGCAAAAACACCGCGTTTTCAAGCCCAAACAGCTTGCATTGCGGCGCGCGCGCCTTGTATCGGGGACTGACCCCGATGAAAGGACATGCCATGCGCCCCTCTGGCCGAGATTTAGACACGATCCGCGATATTTCAATCGAAACCAATGTCACCATGCACGCCGAGGGCTCTTGCCTGATCTCCATGGGCAACACCAAAGTGCTGTGCACGGCGTCTTTGGAAGACCGCACGCCGCCTTTCCTGCGCAATACCGGGCTGGGCTGGGTGACGGCGGAATACGGCATGCTGCCCCGTGCCACCAACACCCGCATGCGGCGCGAGGCGGCGTCGGGCAAGCAGCAAGGTCGCACCGTGGAAATTCAACGCCTTATCGGGCGGTCTTTGCGCGCTTGCGTGGATCGTTCTGCCTTGGGCGAGCGCCAGATCACCATCGACTGCGACGTGATCCAGGCCGATGGCGGCACGCGCTGCGCGGCCATCACCGGCGGTTGGGTCGCATTGCGCCTGGCCGTCAACAAGCTGCTGAAAACGGGCGATGTGGTCAGCGACCCGATCACCGACCATCTGGCGGCAGTAAGCTGCGGCATCTATGCTGGCCAGCCCGTGCTGGATCTGGACTATGCCGAAGACAGCACCGCCGGCGTCGATGGCAATTTCATCCTGCTTGGCTCTGGCCGCATGGTCGAGGTGCAGATGAGCGCCGAGGGCGCCACCTTCAGCCGGGCCGAAATGGACCAGCTTCTGAACCTTGCCGAAAAGGGCGTGGGCGCCTTGGTCACCGCGCAGAAAGCCGCGATTGCATGAGGCGGTTTACCGAAACCACCCTGCTGATCGCTACGCATAACGCGGGCAAACTGGAAGAGTTTCGCCAGATCATGACGCCCTTGGGCATCACCGTCACCTCTGCCGCAGAGCACAACCTACCGGAACCCGAGGAAACCGAAACAACCTTCATCGGCAATGCCCGGATCAAGGCCCATGCCGCCGCCAAAGCGACCGGCCTGCCCGCGCTGGCGGACGATTCCGGGCTGGAAGTGATGGCGCTGGATGGCGCACCGGGTGTCTACACCGCCGATTGGGCCGAAACCCCCACCGGGCGCGATTTCGTCATGGCGATGGAAAAAACCCGTGCCAAGCTGATCGAGGCGGGCGCGGCCCAGCCTTGGGAGGCGCGTTTTTGCTGCACACTGGTTCTGGCTTGGCCCGACGGGCATGACGAGGTGGTGGAAGGCCACGCCAATGGCCAGTTGGTCTGGCCCCGGCGGGGGCAGGACGGGCACGGCTACGACCCGGTGTTTCAGCCCGATGGACACACCCGCACCTTTGCCGAGATGTCCGCGGACGAAAAGAACGGCCTCTCGCATCGGGGCGCCGCGATTGCGGCGCTGATGGACGCCTGTTTCACATGAAACCTGCCGCCCCGTGCTTGAGGGTTTGAATTATGGATGACTGGCAACATGGCGGATTTGGCCTGTATGTGCATTGGCCGTTCTGCCAAGCCAAATGCCCTTATTGCGACTTCAACAGCCATGTCAGCGCCCATGTGGACCAAACCGCGTGGGGCCGCGCGTATCTGGCCGAAATCGACCGGCTGGCCGCGGAAACCGGGCCGCGTGTTCTGAACACCATCTTTTTCGGGGGTGGCACGCCTTCACTGATGAACCCCGACCTTGTCGCCGCCATCATCGACCGCGCGCGCGCGCGCTGGCCTGCCGCGAATGATCTGGAAGTGACGCTGGAGGCCAACCCGACCTCTGTCGAAGCGGGTCGATTCCGGGCTTATGCCCAAGGCGGGGTCAACCGTGTGTCCATGGGAATACAAGCCCTTGACGATACGGACTTGAAACGCCTTGGCAGGATGCATTCGGTGGCCGAGGGCCGCGCGGCGTTTGACATTGCGCGCAATACCTTTGATCGCGTCAGCTTCGACCTGATCTATGCGCGGCAATACCAGGCGCTTGCGGCATGGGAACAGGAACTGACCGAAGCCCTGTCCATGGCAGTGGATCACCTGTCACTTTACCAGTTAACGATCGAACCGGGCACGGCATTCGGCGCCCGCGCCGCCAAGGGCGGATTGCACGGCCTGCCCGATGATGACATTTCGGCTGATATGTATCTGGCGACGCAGGATATTTGCGCCCGCCACGGCCTGCCCGACTACGAAGTGTCGAACCATGCCCGGCCCGGCGCGCAGTCGCGGCACAACCTGATCTATTGGCGCTATGGCGATTACGCGGGCATCGGCCCCGGCGCTCACGGACGGCTGACGCTGGACGGCACGCGATGGGCCACACAAACACCGCTTATGCCGTCGACCTGGCTGGATCAGGTCGCGACCCAAGGCCATGGCGAAGCCCCGCGCGAAGCGATCCCGACCGAAGAACAGGCGCTGGAACACATCATGATGGGGTTAAGGCTACGTGAGGGCCTAAATATGGATCGCTTCGCGCATCTAAGCGGCGCACCCTTGCCGCAAGACCGCATCAATACACTGGTTGAACAAGGGCTTGTCACTGCCCAAGGCAACCGCCTGACCGCCACACCCCAAGGGCGCGCGGTGCTGAATGGCGTGTTGCGAGAGCTGCTTATCTAGGCGTTCCAAGGAGTGAACACAGTTTGTCCAACTGGTCCATGTTCCTGTAAGCGACCGTGACTCGGCCCTTGCCACCGCCGTCATACTCGATGGACACTTTCATCCCCAAGGCCGCCGACAGGTCATTCTCCAGCGCTTGCGTGTCGCTGTCCTTGCCTTTGGGCCGCGCCTTCGGCTTCGGCCCGGTATCGCCGCGTTTCATCAACGCCTCGACCTGCCGCACGGACAGGCCCTCTGCCACGACCTTGCGCGCCAAAGCCCCGGCATCAGCCGCCGTGACAAGCGCGCGCGCATGACCCGCGCTCAGCTTGCCGTCCCGCACCAGTGCCTGAACATCCTCCGGCAGGTTCAACAAGCGCAAAAGGTTCGCGATGTAGGACCGGCTTTTGCCCAAGACATCTGCCAGCTTTTCCTGCGTATGACCAAACCGTTCGATCAGCGCGCGATAGCCCTGCGCCTCTTCCACGGCGTTCAGATCTGCACGCTGCACGTTCTCTATGATCGCGATTTCCAACACTTCCGTGTCGGTAAATTCGCGCACCAAAACAGGCACTTCGTGCAACTGCGCGCGTTGCGCGGCACGCCACCGGCGTTCACCCGCAACAATTTCATACGCATCACCCTTGGCGCGAACAACAAGCGGCTGGATCACCCCCTTTTCGCGGATCGAGGCCGCAAGCTCCGCCAATGCGGTTTCATCGAAATGCCGACGCGGCTGCTCGGGGTTCGGCCTGATCTGCTCGACCGGCAAATTGGAGACCGGGCCTTTCACGGAACTGGTGGTCGTCTGCTCCAACGCGACATCCGCCATCAGGGCCGACAGTCCGCGCCCCAAACCGCCACGCTTCTCAGGGTTACGATCGGTCACGACACTACCCTTTCCTGTTGCTTCTTGCCGTGCTTCGCCATCAGTTCCGACGCCAGGTTTCGATAGGCCACCGCGCCTTTTGACTGCGTATCGTATTTCAAGACAGGCACGGCGTAGGACGGCGCTTCCGAAACGCGCACATTGCGCGGGATGACCGTTTGAAACACAAGATCGCCCAGATTGTCACGCGCATCGGCCTCTACCTGCTGGGCCAGATTGTTCCTGCGGTCATACATGGTCAGCAATATCCCCTCTATGCGCAGGCTGGAATTCGCTGTCTCGCGCAATTCGCGGATGCTCAACATAAGCTGCGACAAACCTTCAAGGGCAAAAAACTCAGCCTGTAGCGGAACCAGAACCGAATGCGCGGCGACCATCGCATTCACGGTCAACAGGTTCAGCGAGGGCGGGCAATCGATCAGGATATAGTCAAACCCGGCACCCACCATTGCAGATTGACGCAAGGCATCTTGCAGCAGATAGGTCCGTCTGGCCCGCGACATCAATTCGATATCGGCCGATGATAAATCGGTGGTCGCCGGGACAACCCATAGCGAAGTATCAGCAACCTGCTGCATTATGTTGGTCGCCGGTGCCTCGCCAAAGATCAGGTCATAGGTCGTGTGCTTGCGCGCGCTCGCCTCGATCCCCAAACCGGTGGATGCATTGCCCTGCGGATCAATATCAATCAACAGCGTTTTTGCCCCGTCCTCTGCGAAGGCAGCGGCCAGGTTGATCGCCGTGGTCGTTTTCCCGACCCCGCCTTTTTGGTTGGCAATGGCGATGACTCGCGGTTTTGGCAAGCTAGACACGGTGGATATCCTTCAGTGCTAAAATACGAGCTTGGGGGTCTGTCAGGCTCGGGTAGCTGTCTGTCTCAAACTGCCACCCCGAACGGGCCGCTTCAAGCTCTGCTTCGTGTGTTTTTCCCTTTGGCAACAAAGCAACGCCCTTTGGGTTCAGATGCCGGGCCACCAAGGGCAATAGCATCGGCAAAGGCGCCAATGCGCGGGCCGATACGATATCCGCGTGCAATGGTTCTACCACTTCTGCCCGTGACGATACGACTGTAATTGACAAAGCGAACTGCTGCGCGCACACGGTAAGGAACGCTGATTTGCGTTTGTCGCTTTCGACCAGGATCAACCTGGTCTCGGCGGAGTGTTCTTGCGCCAGGATCGCACACACAATGCCCGGCAACCCCCCACCTGACCCAAGATCGACCCATAGACCGGCCCGACTTGGCCTGAGGGAGAAAATCTGCGCGGAATCGACAATGTGCCGATCCCAGATGTCATCGAGACTCGACGGTGACACAAGATTTATCCGAGAGTTCCACTTACGCAGCAAGGCCTCGAAAGCGGTCAGTCGTTCGATTGTTTCACGTGAAACACTCTGCCCCGCGATCTGCCCGTTCATGCTTGTGCACGTTTGTCATGCTTGTGCACTTGCGCCAGAAGCAACACCAATGCTGCAGGGGTCATGCCGTCTATCCGCGCCGCTTGTGCCAGTGTCTTGGGTTGTGCAGCGACCAGTTTGCTTGCCAACTCTCGCGACAATCCGTTGATGCTATGATACTCGACCCCCGTCGGTATGGACCTGCCCTCGTCTGCGCGCAGCGCAGAGATCTGCGCTTCTTGCCGCCTCAGGTAAGACGCATACACCATTTCCTTGCTTAACTGAGCCTGAACACACGGTTCGATCGCCTTGAAATCCGGATGCAGCTTGACCAAGGTGTCAAAATCAACATCAGGCAGCCCAAGAAGCACCAACGCGCTTCGCCGCGCGCCGTCATCACTGACCTTCAGCCCAGCCGCCTTTAATTGCGCGGGGGTAAAACTCTTCTTGCCCAGCGCATCCCTCGCGGCGCTCAAAGCCTCGGATTTCGTCAAGAACGCCTCACGACGCGACAGCCCCACGCAACCCCACTCCATGCCCAGCGACGTCAGCCTTTGATCGGCGTTGTCTGCTCGCAGAGAGAGCCGGTATTCTGCCCGCGATGTAAACATCCGATACGGTTCCGACACACCGCGGGAGGTCAGATCGTCAATCATCACACCGATATAGCTGTCGGATCTGCTCAGGCTGATCGGGTTATCACCCATCGCATGACGCGCTGCATTCAGCCCTGCGATCAACCCCTGCGCGCCAGCCTCCTCATAACCGGTTGTCCCGTTGATTTGGCCTGCCAGGAAAAATCCGTTCAGCGCGCTCAGCCGAAGCGACAAGGTCAAGGCGCGCGGGTCGATGTAATCATATTCGATCGCGTAACCCGGCTGCGTGATTTCCGCGGCTTCCAAGCCCTTGATGGTCCGGACGTAAGATGTTTGCACATCTACGGGAAGCGAGGTTGAAATCCCGTTGGGATACACGATGTCATCATCCACGCCCTCTGGTTCCAGGAATATCTGGTGCGATTGCTTGTCTGCGAACCGGGTGATCTTGTCTTCGATTGACGGGCAGTAGCGCGGCCCCACCCCTTCGATCTGCCCACCATACATCGCCGACCGGTCCAGATTGGCGCGGACGATATCATGGGTCTCTGGGTTCGTATGGGTAATGGCGCAAGACAGTTGCGGCGCGATTGTCCGGTCTGTCAGAAACGACATATATTCGGGAAGGTCATCGCCCGGTTGCTGGTCCAACGCAGCCCAGTCGATGCTACTGCGCCGCAAACGCGGGGGTGTGCCGGTTTTCAGCCGGCCCATTGGCAAATCGAGGCCACGCAATTGTTCCGCCAGAACCGTGGAAGCCGCGTTTCCCATGCGACCGGCAGGGTAACTTTCATTACCGATAAAGACTTTGCCGCCAAGAAACGTGCCAGTGGTCAGCACAACCGCACGCGCGCCCAGCTTTGTGTTGCCGTTCACCTGGATGCCGGTCACGGTATCGCCGGTCAGCTCTAGCGCCGTCGCCTCGGCCTCTACCACCGTGACGTTTTCGGCCTTGGCAACAATGCTGCCAATCGCGGCATGATACCGGGCACGGTCGGCCTGGACACGCGGACCTTGCACGGCCGGACCTTTTGACCGGTTCAACAGCCGATACTGGATCGCCGCGTGATCCGCGGCCAATCCCATCGCCCCATCCAGGGCATCAATCTCGCGGACCAAGTGACCCTTGCCCAGACCGCCGAAGGCCGGGTTGCACGACATGACGCCAAGATCATCTTTGCGGAATGTTACCAAGGCGGTCGCAGCGCCCATCCGGCCCGCGGCGAGTGCTGCTTCGACACCGGCATGACCGCCACCAACGACGATGACATCGTATTGTTTCACGTGAAACACTCCTACTTGCCGATGCAGAAACTGCTGAAAATATCGCCCAGCACATCTTCGACATCTACCACGCCGATCAACGAATCGAGGGCATTCATCGCGATACGGATATCTGCCGCCACCAGTTCCGCGATATAATCCCCGGCCTCGAGTTTATCAATCGCATCCGATAAAGCTACATGCGCTTGTTGCATCGCTTGTTGATGCCGTTGACGAACCGTTACACCATCGCGCGCTGTCATGTCCGATAGCCGTCGCGTGATCTGATCGAGTAGCCAATCCATGCCCTGACCGGTATGCGCAGAGATGCCCTCCACGGACCCGACCAAATCAGACTTGCTTCGCACGACAAGATCGCACTCGGATAGCGCCTCGGGTGGTGCGTCGCTGTCTGCCGGGTATAGCAAAATGCGGAGATCCGCCTGCTCTGCCCGTGCCTTGCCGCGAGCGATCCCGATCGCCTCTACCTGCTCGGCCGTGTCGCGCAGGCCCGCCGTGTCCAGAAAGGTCACGGCGAATCCGCCAACGTCCATACGCAGTTCCAGAACGTCGCGGGTTGTGCCGGCAATGTCGGACGTTATCGCCGCGTTGCGACCTGCCAAGGCATTGAGAAGGCTTGACTTTCCAGCGTTCACCGGCCCGACCAGCGCCACTTCGAACCCCGTTTGAACGCGTTCCCGCGCGCGTTGCCCGGCCAGTTCATCATGCAGCCCATGCACCACGGCGCGCAGTTCTGCCACGATCATCGCGTCGAAATTGCCGATGTCTTCCTCGACGAAATCTATCGCGGTTTCGACCAGGGCGGCGGCTTTGACCAAGTGCTCGCGCCATACGGCCACGATCCGCCCGATAGCCCCATCCAGAACCCGCAGGGCCTGGCGACGCTGGCTTTCGGTTTCGGCTTCGAGCAGGTCGCCCAGCGCTTCGACCTGCGTCAGGTCCATCACGCCGTTGTCAAGCGCGCGGCGGGTGAATTCGCCGGGTAGCGCCAACCGCAGCCCGTGATCTTCGCCCAGACAGCGTTCTACGGCAGCGACGGTCGCCATGCTGCCATGGACCATCAGCTCTGCCACGTCCTCTCCCGTGAAGCTGGCACCGCGGGCGAAGCACACCACAAGCGCGGAGTCCAACCGTTCCCCTGCCCCGTCGCGCAACAAGCGCAAGCCCGCTTCACGCAGGGGCGGCAAGTCACCCGCCATGGCGCGCGCCACGTCATGCGCGCGCGGTCCGGATACGCGGATGACGGCGATGCCCGATTTTCCACGAGCCGAGGCCAGTGCAAAAATCGTGTCCATGGCCTCAGGCGTTCATAGAGTCGAAGAAATCGCTGTTCGTCTTGGTTTGTTTCAGCTTGGAGATCAGGAACTCGATGGCGTCGGTCGTGCCCATCGGGTTCAGGATACGCCGCAGAACGAAGGTCTTTTGCAGGTCGTTCTTGTCGATCAGCAGGTCTTCTTTGCGGGTGCCGGATTTCAGGATATCCATCGCCGGGAACACGCGCTTGTCGGCGACCTTTCGGTCCAGCACGATTTCAGAATTGCCGGTGCCCTTGAATTCCTCGAAAATCACCTCGTCCATGCGTGACCCGGTGTCGATCAACGCGGTCGAGATGATGGACAGCGAACCCCCTTCCTCGATGTTGCGCGCCGCACCAAAAAACCGCTTGGGGCGTTGCAGGGCGTTCGCATCCACACCGCCGGTCAGCACCTTGCCGGACGACGGCACAACGGTGTTGAAGGCGCGGCCAAGGCGCGTGATCGAATCGAGCAGGATGACCACGTCGCGCTTGTGTTCGACAAGGCGCTTGGCTTTCTCGATCACCATCTCTGCCACGGCTACATGGCGCGTCGCCGGTTCGTCAAAGGTCGAGGCGATCACCTCGCCCTTCACCGAGCGCTGCATGTCCGTCACCTCTTCCGGGCGTTCGTCGATCAGCAGGACGATCAGGTAACAATCCGGATGATTCTTGGCGATGCTGTGGGCGATGTTTTGCAACAACACGGTTTTACCCGTGCGCGGCGGGGCCACGATCAGCGCGCGCTGGCCTTTGCCCAAGGGCGACACAAGGTCGATGATCCGGGCCGAACGGTCCTTGGTGGCGGGATCATCCGTTTCCATCCACAGCCGTTCTTCGGGGTAAAGCGGCGTCAGGTTGTCGAAATGCACCTTGTGGCGCGATTGTGCCGGATCATTGAAGTTGATCTGCGTGACCTTGGTAATCGCGAAATAGCGCTCGTTGTCGGACGGGGCCTGGATGACGCCTTCGATCGTGTCGCCCGTGCGCAGGGAATACTGCCGGATCATGTCGGGCGATACATAGATATCATCGGGGCCGGGCAGGTAATTCGCTTCCGGTGCACGCAAAAAGCCGAACCCGTCCTGCAGCACTTCAAGAACACCCTCGCCCGAGATTTCCCAGCCATCCTCGGCGCGTTCTTTCAGGATCGAGAACATCATCTCGCCCTTGCGCATGGACGGGGCGTTTTCGATCTCCAGCTCTTCTGCCAAGGCCAGCAGTTCCGCCGGACTTTTAGCCTTCAGGTCGGACAGGTTCAGCCGTTCGAGTTGGTCTAGATCGGTATCAAGCATGGGAAATCCTGTAAGCCCGCACAAGGTTGGCGGGTCTGGAACGGTCGCGATGTTTCGTATGAAACGCCGGGCGCCGGACGGCGGGGCACCAAGCAGATAACCCGGCACCGACGCGAAGTCAATCCGGCCTAGATTTTCACCACCACGGAAATCACGATGATGACCATCATCAGCGTCGGGACTTCGTTCATCATCCGGAATTGGCGGCCGGTCAGGGTGTTGCCATCGGCTTCGAATACCCGGCGGCGCTTGGCGCACCACATGTGAAACCATGTCATGCCGATCAGCGCCGCGAATTTGGAATAGGGCCAGATCGCGCCCGCATCCAGCACCCAGGGCATCGCCGCCATGGTCAGCCCGGTTGCCCATGCCACGATCATGGCCGGGTTCATGATGACCCGCAGCAGCTTGTCTTCCATGACCTTGAAGGTCGCGGTCATCTCTGCGCTGGTGCCGCGCTCGACATGGTAGACGAACAGGCGGGGCAGGTAGAACAGCCCTGCCATCCAGCTTATCACCGCCATGATGTGCAGCGCCTTGATCCAAGGGTATAGCGTGATGAGCATATCCGGTCCTCTCTGCCTCTCTATATATAAAAAGAAAAGAATAAAGGAAATGATGTTGTAGATAGGGGCTGTGGAGATGGGGATTGTCTTTTGCCCCACAAGTTTATGCACAGGGCAGTTTCGTGTCCATTCAGGAAAATCACGAAATAAAACAATATTTTTCAATATGTTATGATGGATCAAAAGCAGAACATCCAGCTTTGCCAGTATGCGTTTGAAAAGTATCCACAAAAGCTGGGAACAATTTTAACAGGTGGATAAAGACTGGCGGGAACTTGCAGAAGCCGGGGGAACATGGCAGCACCGACAGGGGGCGCGATGTTGCGCACGCTCGGCCCCCTGTTTTCCGGCGTTCCGCTCACAAGGATATCCACATGGCGCTTGTTCTGGCATCTGCTTCGACCATCCGGGCAGACATGCTGCGTCGCGCCGGGATGACCGTCGATATTCAGCCAGCCCGCATAGACGAGGCCGCGATCCGGGATGCAATGCTGGCCGAGGGTGCGGCGCCGCGCGACGTTGCCGATGCGCTGGCCGAGGGCAAGGCGCGCAAGATATCCGCGCGGGTGCCGGGTTTGGTGCTGGGCTGCGATCAGGTTCTGTCGTTGAAGGGGCAGTTACATGAAAAGCCCGCAACGCCCGAACAGGCCCGTTCCCAACTGGCAGAATTGCGCGGGCAGACGCATCAGCTTTTGTCGGCGGCGGTGTTGTACGAGGATGGCAAGCCCGTCTGGCGGCATGTCGGCGTGGCGCGTCTGACCATGCGCAGCTTTTCCGACAGCTACCTGGATGCCTATATTGCCCGCAACTGGCCCGGGTTGTCTGAATCAGTCGGCGCCTACAAGCTGGAGGAAGAGGGCGTGCGCCTGTTTGCCCAAGTGACGGGCGATTATTTTACCATCCTGGGCCTGCCGATGCTGGAATTGCTGAACCACCTGGCCCTGCGCGGAGAGATTGACGGATGAAGACACCTTTGGCCGGGGTCATCGGCTGCCCCGTCGGGCATAGCCGCTCGCCCGTGTTGCATGGAACTTGGCTGAGGCATCACGGCATCGCCGGGCATTACGTGCCGCTGCATGTCGAAGCAGGCGACCTTGCCGAAGTGCTGCGCGCAATGCCGCGCATGGGGTTTGTGGGCGCGAACGTGACCATTCCGCACAAGGAAGCGGTGCTTGCGCTGGCCGATGACGTGTCGGAAACCGCGTTGCGCATCGGGGCGGCGAACACGCTGACATTCGGGCCGGACGGGCGGCTGCATGCCGACAATACCGATGCCTATGGCTTCATCGCCAACCTGCGCCAGAACGCACCGGGGTGGGACGCGACCTCTGGTCCCGCACTGGTTCTGGGGGCTGGCGGTGCAGCGCGCGCGGTCATTGTCGCCTTGCAGGATGCCGGTGTGCCGGAGATAGTCCTGACCAACCGCACCGCCGCGCGCGCCGACGCTTTGGCCGCGGAATTCGGCGTGACCGCCCTGCCGTGGGACGATCGGGGCCGCGCGTTGGCGAACACGGCCTGCGTGGTGAACACGACCTCGCTCGGGATGCAGGGCCAACCCAAGATGGATTTGGACCTGGGCGCGCTTCCAGCTTCTGCATTGGTCACGGATATTGTCTATTCACCTTTGGAAACCCCGCTTCTGGCCGCAGCGCGGGCACGGGGCTGCACGGTGGTGGACGGGCTGGGAATGCTGTTGCACCAAGCCGTGCCGGGGTTCGCGCGGTGGTTCGGAACGCGGCCAGAGGTGACGGACGCCCTGCGCGCGGCAGTCCTGGCATGACCTATCGGCTGGGGTTGACCGGGTCCATCGGGATGGGCAAATCCACCACGGCGCAGATGTTCCGCGATCTGGGCGTGCCGGTCTGGGATGCGGATGCCGCCGTGCACCGGCTGTATCAGGGCGCGGCGGTGGGGCCGGTGGGCGCGCTATGTCCCGCGGCGGTGCAGGACGGCCAGATCGACCGCGCCGCGTTGAAGAACTGGATCGCGCGCGACCCCGGCGCATTGGCCAAGCTGGAAGCGGTGGTGCACCCGTTGGTGGCCGCCGACCGCGCGGAGTTCATCGCGCAGGCCGATGCACCGCTGATGGTGCTGGATTTGCCCTTGTTGTTCGAAACGGGGGCCGATGTGGACGGCGTTCTGGTCGTGACCGCCCCGGCGGATGTGCAGCGCGCCCGCGTGCTGGCACGTCCGGGGATGGATGACGCGCAGCTTGACCGTATTCTGGCCCGTCAAATGCCCGATGCAGAGAAACGCACCCGCGCCGATTTCGTGATCGAAACACTGGATATGGACAGCACCCGCGCGGCTGTGCAAGATCTGGTATCAAAGCTGGGGGCGCAAGATGCGTGAAATCGTGCTGGATACCGAAACCACCGGGTTTGAACCCGAACAGGGTGACCGGATTGTGGAAATCGGGGCGTTGGAAATCGTGAACCTGCGGCCCACGGGGCAGACCTTTCACGTCTATGTCAACCCGGAACGCGACATGCCCGAAGGCGCGTTCGGCGTGCATGGTATTGGCCCCGACCTGCTGGCAGAGCCGCGCCCCGCGCGCAATGGCGAGGTGACGCTGCGCGACAAGCCGCTATTCGCGGCGGTCGGCCAGAAATTCCTCGATTTCGTGGGCGACGCGAAACTGGTCATACACAACGCCGCCTTCGACATGAAATTCCTGAATTTCGAATTGGGTCGCATGGGTCTGCCGACACTGCCATGGGAGCGCGCGGTCGACACGCTGGCCATCGCGCGCAAGAAATTCCCCGGCTCGCCCGCGTCGCTGGATGCGTTGTGCCGTCGCTTCGGGATCGACAATTCGTCGCGCACGCTGCACGGCGCGCTTCTGGACAGCGAAATTCTGGCCGAAGTCTACCTGGAACTGCTGGGCGGCGCGCAGCCGGATTTCGCGCTGTCGTCGGAACCGACAGGGGCAGGCGGCACCGTGCAACGCGCGGCACTTCCCAAGCGCCACAGCCCGCTGCCATCGAAATTGACCGATGCAGAAGCCGCCGCGCACGCGGAATTCGTGACCAATTTGGGGGAAAATGCCCTTTGGGCGAAATACGGGTAAGGACAGGCGCATGCCGCGCCTGCCCGGAACGGCCTAGTTCGGGATGGGGGCAGATTTACCGGCCTCTGATTGCGCGGCGGCCTGACGCTGCACTTCCTGACGGTAAAGGGCCAGGAAATCGACCGTGTCCAGGTTCAGCGGCGGGAAGCCGCCATCACGGGTCACGTCGGAAATGATGCGGCGCGCGAAGGGGAAGATCATACGCGGGCATTCGATCAACAGGAACGGGTGCAACTGTTCCTGCGGCACGCCTTCGACCTGGAAAACGCCGACATAATCCAGCTCGATCAGGAACAGCACCTGGTCATCGGCCTTGTTCTTGGACGTGATCTTGAACTTGGTGGCGACATCATACTGGTTTTCCGCGTCGCGCTTTTGGGCATCCAGGCTGACCTGAACCTGAATATCGGGCTGCACATTGGCGCCTTGCAGCTTTTTCTGGGCCGCGACATTTTCGAAGGAAATATCGCGCATGTATTGCGCCAGAATGCGCATATTCACTTTGGGGGCTTGCGGCTGGGCGCCATTGCCCTCGGTCGAACTGTCGGTATCGGTCATCGTGTTGCTCTCTTGTCCAAGTAGAATTCGTGTTGCGACGGTATCTAGCAGCCCGGTCCCGCTGGCTCAATCCCGGTTCTGGTCCGGCGATGGCGGCAGGGTGTCGTGGTCGGTGTCCGGTGCATGCGTGGTGTAGTCGCCGTCGATGATATCATCCCGCGGGGCGGGACCAGCCTTTGCGACCACGCGGCGCAGAGCAAGGAAACGCACGGCGGGGATCAACAACAAAAGTCCAATGGCATCGGTCAAAAACCCCGGTATCACAAGCAAAATCGCCGCGATCATGCGCAGCGCGGAATTGGCCATGGGGCTGGCGGGGCTGCGCTCTTGCGCCAGCGCCGCGCGGATGTCGGTCGCGTTGCGATAGGGTTCCAGCCGCAACAGGAACACGCCCAGCGCGCCGCTCGCAAAAATTTCAAGAAGGGTTCCCAAAACACCCAGCGCTCCGCCAAGCTGCACGAATAGCACGATTTCCAGCAGTGGAATCGCCAGAAAGGCCAGCAAAATTGGCATGTGTTCCCCTCTTTGCCCAAGGATCGGGTCGCTTATGGTGGACTTGACCGTGTCACCACCTTACATAGGCATGAACAAGGCAATACCAATCCTTGGCAGAGGTAACAATGGACCCCGCCGTGATCCAACTACTCGTTTTAGCCGGCATCGCCGTCTTCCTTATCCTGCGGTTGCGGGCTGTGCTCGGCACGCGCGACGGGTTCGAAAAGACCCCCGTGACGCGCGATGCGCCGGCCAGCCCGGCGGGCCGCAAGCCAGCTTTCGAGGTGATCGAAGGCGGGCCGGATACCGACATTACCGACCATGTGCCCGAAGGGTCCGACAGCGCCAAGGCACTGGCCCGCATGAAGGCCGTGGACCCGGAATTCGGGGTCAGCGACTTCATGCAGGGCGCGCGCGGTGCCTATGAGATGATCCTGATGGCGTTCGAATCGGCCGACATGGAATCGATCCTGCCGTTCCTGTCGCGCGACGTATTCAACAGTTTCGACGAGGTCGTGCAAATGCGCGAGCGTGAGGGGTTGGTGGTGGAAGCCTCTTTCGTCGGGCTGCGCGAGATCGAGATTTCCGAGGCAACTTTCGATGAAACGACCAAGGAAGGCGAGATCACCCTGCGCTTCGTCGGTGAGTTGACCCAGGTCGTGCGCAAGGCCGATACCGAGGAAATCGTCGATGGCGATCCGAACGTGATCAAGCGCCAGAAAGATGTCTGGACCTTCGCGCGCGACATGACCTCTGACAGCCCGAACTGGAAACTGGTCGCGACCGGCGACTGATTTCGCGGAGAGGAGGGGCGCATGTCGCGCAAAAAGCGTCCTGCGCTCAGCCCCGAAGATCGTGATCTATGGGCGCGGGTGGCCCGGACAGCGCGGCCTTTGAAAACCGATCTTGCGCATCTGTTCGACCCGGAACCAGACGAAAGCGAAGCCCCGCAAACACCCCCTTCGCGCCGACGCCAGCCCTTTACGGGTAAGGTGGTGCGGCCCGTCGGCAGCGGTGCCGCGCCTGCTGATAACCTGATGCGCCCCTTATCCGAAGCGTCGGCGGATGCCCCGGTTGTCATGGACAAGCGCCGGTTCCAGCGCATGACGCGCGGGAAATTGCAGCCCGAAGCCCGGATCGACCTGCACGGGATGACCCTGGCGCAGGCGCATGGTGCGCTGAACGGGTTCATTCTGCGTGCTCAAGCTGAAGGGTTGCGGTTGGTTCTGGTAATCACCGGCAAAGGCCGACAGGCGGTGGATGACGGTCCCATCCCACGGCGGCGCGGTGCACTGAAACATGACGTGCCGCAATGGCTGCGCATGGCGCCATTGTCGGGGGCCGTTCTGGAATTGCGCGAGGCCCATGCGCGGCACGGTGGCAGCGGCGCTTATTACGTGTATTTGCGACGGATGCGTTGAGGATAGACGGGCGCGCGGCCGTAGCGCCCACCCACCCACCCGCGCACGGCCGCGCGCTTTTCGGGGGCGCGGCCCCCGCCCAGCCCCGCAAGGGGGCTGGTCCCCCCCGGAGTATTTCCGGCAAGATGAAACGGCCCTCCTTTCGCTTGGCAAAGCGCGGGTTTTGCGGCAAAGCGTGACGACATGAGGTTTTCATTCCAGATAGACGCGCGCGACGGGCGCGCGCGACAGGGCCGGATCGACACGCCGCGCGGCGAGATCCGCACGCCTGCTTTCATGCCCGTGGGCACGGCTGCGACCGTGAAGGGCATGATGCCCGAACAGGTGCGCGACACCGGTGCCGATATCCTGTTGGGCAACACGTATCATCTTATGCTGCGCCCAACGGCGGAGCGGATTGCCGACCTGGGCGGGCTGCACCGATTCATGAATTGGGACCGCCCGATCCTGACGGATTCGGGCGGGTTCCAAGTGATGAGCCTGGCGAACTTGCGCAAGCTGTCAGAGGAAGGCGTACGGTTCGCCAGCCATATCGACGGGTCGCGCCATATGCTGACGCCGGAACGGTCGATGGAAATTCAGCGCCTGCTGGGGTCGGATATCGTCATGGCCTTCGATGAATGCACGCCCTTTCCGGCGGATGAAGCGACGGCGCGCGCGTCGATGGAGCTGTCGATGCGCTGGGCTGGGCGCTCGCGCGGCGCGTTTGGCGACCGGCCCGGCCATGCGCTGTTCGGCATTCAGCAAGGGTCTGTCTACAAGGACATGCGCGCGGAAAGCGCCGAGGCGTTGCGCAACATCGGCTTTGACGGCTACGCCATAGGCGGCTTGGCCGTGGGCGAGGGGCAAGAGCTGATGTTCGATGTGCTGGACTACGCGCCCGGCCAGTTGCCCGAGGACAAGCCGCGCTACCTGATGGGCGTGGGAAAGCCCGACGATATTGTCGGTGCGGTGCAGCGCGGGGTGGACATGTTCGATTGCGTGTTGCCCACGCGGTCGGGCCGCACCGGGCAGGCCTGGACCGCACGCGGGTCGGTGAACCTGCGCAATGCGCGGCACCGTGACGACCCGCGCCCGTTGGAAGAAGGCTGCGAATGCCCCGCGTGCAGCAAGTATAGCCGCGCCTACTTGCACCACGTTGTCCGGCTGGATGAAATGATCGCGGGCATGCTGCTGACATGGCATAACCTGCGTTACTATCAGCGGCTGATGGCCGGGCTGCGCGCCGCGATTGCCGAGGCGCGGCTGGAGGCGTTCGTAGCAGAATTCCATACGCTGCGCGCCCAAGGCGATATAGATCCGATATAAGGAAAGGTCCGACATGGCTGCCGATATGCTGTCCACCATCGTCAAACCCATCCATCGCGAAGGGCACAAGTTTCTGGCCATTTTCGGGGTGGTGACGGTGGCGCTGTTCCTGATGTGGGAACCCTTGGGCTGGATCGGGCTGGGCCTGACGGTGTGGTGTTATTACTTCTTCCGCGACCCCGACCGCCAGACGCCCCTGCGCGAGGGGTTGCTGGTCAGCCCCGCCGATGGCGTGATTTCACTCATCGAACCCGCCGTGCCGCCCGCAGAGCTGGAAATGGGCGACCAACCCCTGACCCGCGTGTCGGTCTTCATGAACGTGTTCAACTGCCACGTGAACCGCGTGCCGATCGCGGGGCGAATCACGAAAATCGCCTATCGCCCCGGCAAGTTCCTGAACGCGTCGCTGGACAAGGCATCGGTGGATAACGAGCGCAACGGTCTGGCGGTGGAACTGGCCGATGGCCGCAAGGTCGGCGTGGTGCAGATCGCGGGCCTCGTGGCGCGGCGCATCCTGTGTGAAGTATCCGAGGGGCAGCATATGGAAACCGGTGAACGGTTCGGGATGATTCGATTCGGTTCGCGCGTCGATGTCTACCTGCCCAACGGGGTCGAACCACTGGTCGCGCTGGGCCAGACGATGGTGTCGGCGGAAACCGTGATCGCGGACCTGACCAGTGCAGAGCCGCGCCGCATGGCAGGGGTGCGCTGATGTCACGCGACAGCCTGTCGCTTGTGCAGCTTGTGCCCAACGTGGTCACGATCCTGGGCATGTGCGCGGGGCTGAGTGCCATTCGTTATACATTCGCTGAACGGTATGAACTGGCGGCGGCGCTGATCATCATCGCGGCCATCCTGGACGGGCTGGACGGGCTATTGGCGCGCAAGCTGAACGCGGCCAGCCGTTTTGGTGCGGAACTGGACAGCTTCGCGGATTTCGTCAGCTTCGGCGTGGTTCAACCTGTCCCGGACCGCGCCCGAAGGTGGGATGATCCGGCACTTCATAGGTGTGCCCGCACCTGCCGGGGCCATGCTGGGATTGCTGCCGGTTTACCTGGGTTTGGCGGGTTGGGTGGACCCGGCCAGCCTGTCCGTGCCTTTCGCGCTTTATCTTGGCGGCGTGGGGCTGCTGATGATCTCGCGCCTGCCGACACCGTCGCTGAAAGCGATCCGCATTGCCCGTCGCTACGCGATCTGGGTCTTGGTGGGGGCAAGCGCCTTTGTCGGATTGTTGTTTCTGCGCACATGGGCCACGCTTGTCGTTGCTGACCTGATCTATCTTGCGGTTCTGGCCGGGCTTAGCCTGC
>JAAAPG010000297.1 GCA_009908405.1 Alphaproteobacteria bacterium
TTGAACCCCAGCCCTTCGCGCTTCAGCCTATTAAACGCAGGCGACAGGAAGTGCCCGCCGGTGAACAGCGCCCGGTCGGCGTAGATTTCTTCCAGCACCTGCCGCCGCGTGTCGCGGGCGGTGTTCATGTCGATATCAAACGAAATCGCTACATTCGGGTCGGCCAGTTGCAGCGCGGGCGCGTGGATGATGTCGCCCGCGTGGATCAGCATCTCGCCGCCCGACTCCAGCCGCCAGCCCGCATGCCCCGGCGTGTGGCCCGGCAGGTCCATGAAGCTCAGCCCCGACACGACCTCTGACCCATCCTGCGCCATCACCAGCCGGTCGTCATACGCCGCAAGCACCGCCTGCGCCAGTTTCGCCCAATCGGCAATCCCCGACAGTGCGCGCTGGAAATGCGCGTCATCGGACCAGAAGGCGCGGTCGGCGTCGGTCACATGCAGGGTGGCGTTGGGAAAGACCGCAGCGCCCTCTGCCGTAATCATCCCCGCCACATGGTCGGGGTGCAGGTGGGTGGCGACCAGCGTGTCCACGTCTTCGGGTGCCACGCCCAGTTCCGCCAGCCCCTCGGCCAGAAAGCCGCAGGTCGGCCCGAACAGGTCGCGCGGCCCCGCATCGGCCAGGATGGTGCGCCCGTTCATGCGGATCAGCACCGCGTTGAAATTGGTTTCGATCTGCTCGACCCCGGCTTCGGCCAGCAAAGCGCCGATCTGCGCGTCATCGGTTTCTGGGAACAGATCGGGCGTGAAGGTGGTCGCGCCATCGGTGATGACGCTGACCTGCGCCTCGCCGATGGTCTGGGTGATGGTGCGGGGCATGGGGTCTCCGATAGGTTGTTTTCGGGCATGTTAGAGACCGCCGCGCGCCGCTTCAATGCCGCTGTTGCGCGTAAGGTTGATGAGCCTGCACAGGCGATCAAGGCAGCGCGATCCGGTGGGACAGCGCGCCGGTCGCGCGGTCGAACAGCAGGATTTCGCCCTCTGCCAGCACCAGAACCCAGTCGCGCGCCAAGGTCACGGCGTCGGGGGTGGTGCCTGCGGGCAGGGTTATGCTGTCGGGCAGCGCCAGCGGCGGCGGCGCTTGCGTGATGCGCGCCACCAGAAGCCCCACCACTATCACCAGCCCCACGATCATGACACTGGTCAAAACCACCACCAACCGCTTGACGAAGCGCACATCGGGGGGCATGGCGTTTTCTTCACCGTCAGGGGGCATGGACATGGCGCAGGCACCTTTCACCGAATTGCAGGTCGTGATCGCGGCGAACCCGCCTGCCCGGCTTGATAAAGCCTTGGCGCGCGATGTGCCAGAGGATGCGGCGCTGTCCCGCTCGCGCCTGATGCGGATGATCGCCGAGGGCTGCGTCCGGCGCGGCGGGGTGGCGGTGGATGACCCGCGCGCCAAGGTGGCCGAGGGCGATGTGCTGGTATTGCGCGTGGACGCGGCGACAGAGGTCGAGACGGTGGCCCAGGACATCGCGCTGGATGTTGTGTATGAGGATGACACGCTGATCGTGGTGAACAAACCGGCGGGGATGGTGGTGCACCCGGCCCCCGGCTCGCCCGACCGGACGTTGGTGAATGCCTTGTTGCACCATTGCGCCGACAGCCTGTCGGGTATTGGCGGCGAAAAGCGGCCCGGCATTGTCCACCGCATCGACAAGGACACGTCGGGCCTGCTGGTGGCGGCGAAATCGGACCACGCGCATCATCACCTGGCCGCGCAGTTCGAGCGCCACAGCGTGACGCGGCGCTACATGGCGCTGGTGCATGGACGGCCCGATGCGGGCGATCCGCGCTTGCGCGGCGTGCGCGGGACCAGTTTCGAGGCCGGGAATATCCTGAAAATCACCTCTCAACTGGCAAGGCACAAAACCGACCGGCAGCGGCAAGCGGTCGTGTGGTCGAACGGGCGCCATGCCGTGACCCGCGCGCGGGTGGTGCAGGCCTATGGCACACCGCCCGCCCTCGCGCTGCTGGAATGCTGGCTGGAAACCGGGCGCACGCACCAGATAAGGGTGCATCTGGCGCATGCGGGTCATGCGCTGGTGGGCGACCCGGTCTATGGTGGGCGGCGCAAGCTGTCGCATGCGGCACTGGGGGCAGAGGCCGTCGCAGCGGTGGGCGCGTTTTCGCGGCAAGCGCTGCATGCCGAAACGCTGGGATTCGCGCACCCCGACACGGGCGAACTGCTGGAATTTCACGCGCCCCTGCCCACGGATATGCAAGACTTGATCGCCACCCTGCCGAACGCTTAACGCTTTCGTTACGGTTTGTTGCAATACTTGAAGGCGCGGCGGGATGCGCATATCTGCGTATCCAGACAGGAGGGTCCGCATGGCCAGCTACGCAAACCTACCGGCGCCAAGCCCCGAACAGGGGTTGAACCGCTACTTGCAGGAAATCCGCCGCTTCCCGATGCTGGAACCGGAACAGGAATACATGCTGGCCAAACGCTGGGTCGAAGACCAAGACACGAACGCGGCGCACCAGCTTGTCACCAGCCACCTGCGGCTGGCGGCCAAGATCGCCATGGGCTACCGCGGCTATGGCTTGCCGCAAGCAGAGGTGATTTCCGAAGCGAATGTCGGCCTGATGCAAGCGGTCAAACGTTTCGATCCTGAAAAAGGATTCCGACTCGCGACCTATGCCATGTGGTGGATCCGCGCCAGCATCCAGGAATACATCCTGCGGTCATGGTCGTTGGTCAAACTGGGCACGACCAGCGCGCAGAAGAAGCTGTTTTTCAACTTGCGCAAGGCGAAAAGCAAGATCGGCGCACTGGAAGATGGCGATATGCGGCCCGAGAATGTGGCGCGCATCGCCACCGAACTGAACGTGACAGAGGACGAGGTGATCTCGATGAATCGTCGCCTGTCGGGCGGGGATTCGTCGCTGAACGCGACCGTGGGCAGCGAAGAGGGAACGGCAAGCTGGCAGGACTGGCTGGAAGATGAAAGCGCCAACCAGGCCGAGGATTACGCCGAACGCGACGAGCTGGACCTGCGCCGCGAATTACTGGTCGAGGCGATGGACGCGCTGAACGACCGCGAACGCGACGTGCTGACACAACGACGGCTGAGCGAAGACCCGGTCACGCTGGAAGACCTGTCGCAACGCTACGACGTCTCGCGCGAACGCATCCGGCAGATCGAAGTCCGGGCTTTCGAAAAGCTGCAAGCGCGCATGCGCACGCTGGCGCGCGAGAAGGGCATCGTCGTGCCAGTCGGCTGACGCGAAGCCTCTGGTTGTCTTCCGGCGCGCACCGGGGACAACTGCGAAGATGGTGCCACGCCACGCGACTTCGGTATCCGGCTGGATGTTCGGACATAGCCGCACCAAGAGGGTTCTACCCTGTCAGGCGCGCGCGATCAGGGCCGCGACCATGTCCGGGAACGGGGTCGGTTGAAACTCCGGCAAAAGCGCGGACAATCGCGCGCCATCCAACCCGTGCGAATGGTCGAACAGGTAGCGCATTTCAGACATTTCGCGGGCCAGTTCCCAGAACGGCGCGGATAGCCGCAGCGCCCACCACGCGAACCGCGTGATGCGTAGCCTCTGGCCGGTCTGGCGTGTGATTTCGGCGGCAAGGTCATTCAGGCTGAACGTGTGACCGGGAAACGGAATATCGGCAAAGATCGGCAGATCGCGGCGCGCGGCAAGGCCAACTGCCGCGCGGGCGAAATCGGGCAGGTACGCATGGGCGCGCGGCACCGCCGGATCACCAAGGCTGGTCATGCGCCCCTTGTCCAACCCCTTCAGGACAACGCTTTCCATCACCTGCCCGCCCCGCGCCGGACCAATCCAGTCGCCCGCCCGCAGGATCGTAACGGGCAGGCCAGAGTCGCGCCACGCCGCCTCCATCTCGGCGCGGATGCGGCCCTTTCGGCTGCACGGCGCATGGGGCGTGGCCTCGGACCAGGGCGCGGGCTGACGCCCGTAAACATAGACATTGCCGGGGATCAGCACCCGTGCGCCACTGGCACGGGCCGCCCGCATCGCAAGGTCGGTGATCGCCGGGATCTGCCGCGCCCAGTCGTGG
>JAAAPG010000001.1 GCA_009908405.1 Alphaproteobacteria bacterium
ACCCGGATGGGATACCCCCTGGGGGTGCGGGCGGCCCGGCTGGCATATCGAATGTTCCGCCATGATCCGCGCGCATCTAGGGGATGGGATCGACATCCATGGTGGCGGCATCGACCTGCGCTTTCCCCACCACGAGAACGAGATCGCCCAAGGGACGCAAGCACGCTTTTGGGTCCATAACGGGCACGTCACAGTGTCCGGGGCCAAGATGTCGAAGTCGCTCGGCAATGTCCTGCGGGTGCGTGACCTGCTGTCCGACTGCCCTGGCGAGGCGATCCGCTATGCGCTGCTGTCGGCCCAGTATCGCCAACCGCTGGACTGGACGCCGGACACACCGCGCGCCGCGAAGTCCGCGCTGGACCGGCTTTACGGCGCGCTGCGCGATCAGCCCGAGGCTGTTGCGCGGGCCGAGGATATGGCCCCCGTCCTTGCCGCGCTCGACGATGATCTGAACACCCCTGCTGCGCTGGCCGCCCTACACGGTCTCGCGGCGGCGGTGCATACGACCGCCGATCCCGCGCGGCGGGCAGAGCTTGCCGCAGCCTTGCGGCAGGCGGGGGCGTTCCTTGGCCTGTTACAACAGGATCCGCAGGTCTGGGCGCAGGCCGGAACGGTCGAAGCAGACCAGATCGACGCGCTGGTCGCCGCACGTGGGCAGGCCCGCGCGGCGAAAGACTGGGCGCGCGCCGATGCGCTGCGCGATGAACTCGTCGCCCTTGGGGTTACGGTCGAGGATGCAAGCAGCACCAGTCGCTGGCGGGTGCAGGCATGAGGGGCGCGCTGATCTGGCTCGTGATCCTGCCGATCCGGGGATATCGCCGGGTCTTATCGCTTTGGCTGGGTCAGTCCTGCCGCCTTGAGAACCTGAGAAAAGAGAAATTGTCAGAAAATCCTTGTGCGCCCATATCGATGACGCTACGCTTTTTCACGATGGTGCCCGGATTAGCCCGGGAGAATAGGGAAACCGGTGCGGGGCTTGTCCCCAAATCCGGTGCTGCCCCCGCAACTGTAAGCGGTGTGCGCTTCAAGAAGCCACTGAGCCTGCGGGCTTGGGAAGGTGAGGCAACACATCAACCGCGAGCCAGGAGACCTGCCATCACAACCGAAACACAACCCGGGCGGGGTGCCCCGGAGGAGGACACATGTGTGACCAAATTGGCCAGCTCTGGCCAATGGACGGCCCATGCGACCTTTCCGCAAGGACAGGTGGTATGAATGAATTTCAATCCTGAACACCCGACCCTTTCAAAATGTCTGACCTGTCGCGATGGTCGCGAGGGCGATCACGGCGATGTCCGGGGCGGTGCCCGGCTGGCCCGTGCGCTGTGCAGCCTGACCGCCCAGCAGGGCTCCGACGCGACCTTGCGCGGTGTGCGCTGCAAGAGCCAGTGCAAGCGCGCCTGCATCGTGTCGCTGACAGCCCCCGGCGCATTCACCTATCTGTTCGGCGATCTCGATCCCACGGACCCCGCCCATCTGCAAGCGATCCTGGACCTGATCCCGCTCTACAGCAAAGCCCCCGAGCGGTTCCTGACCCGCGATGCCCGGCCCGAACCCCTGCGCGCCACAATCCTCGGGCGGCTCCCGCCGCTTGGAACGGCCTCCGATCTGGTAACTGAACTGCAGCAGGTGCAGGCATGAGCTGCCCGCCCGGCACCCCGGCCGATCTGGCGCTTGAGCATGTGTCCTGGGGCGATGGCATCCTGCATCCCGTCAGTCTGCAGCTTGGCGCGGGCCGCGTTCTGGGCGTGCTGGGGGCCAACGGCGCAGGCAAATCGACGCTTTTGCGGCTGATCTACCGCTACAACCGCCCGCAAACAGGCCGCGTGCTGGTGGACGGCGAAGACATTCATCGCCTGCCTGCGCGGGCCGTTGCGCAGCGGGTCGCGGCGGTGCTGCAGGAACAGCCCACCGACTTCGCCCTGACCGTCGCGGAGATCGTGGCGCTTGCCCGCGCGCCGCATCGTCGTGCGCTGGCAGGGCCATCCGCGCGCGATCTGCATCTGGTCGATCACGCGCTGGAGCGGCTGAGTTTGCGCGACTTTGCCCAGCGGTCCTTCGGCGCGCTATCTGGCGGCGAACGTCAGCGCGTCATGGTCGCGCGCGCGCTGGCGCAAGAACCGGGGCTGATAGTTCTGGATGAACCCACCAACCATCTGGATATCCGCCACCAGCTTGAAGTGTTGCGGCTGGTGCGCGGCCTTGGCGTGACCGTCGTGGCCTCGCTGCATGACCTCAATCTGGTGCAGGGCTTTGCAGATGATCTGCTAGTCCTTGCGGGTGGTCGCGCGCTGGCCTGCGGGCCGGTCAGCGATGTCCTGACACCTGACCTGATCGCGCGTGCCTTCGGGGTCGTGGCTACACCGCGCGGCCCGGCACGTTTCGATTTCTCCCTTCCCGAACCCCTCTCACAGGAACACAACGCATGAAATACCTAAGCTTGTCCGCGGTTCTACTTGCCTTCGCCCCGCCAGCCTTGGCCCATCCCGTCACAGTGCAAAGCTGTGACCGTGAGGTGACGTTTGACGCCATCCCAGCCCGCGCAGCGTCAAACGACGTCAACCTGACCGAGATGATGCTGGTGCTTGGCCTGACCGACCGGATGGTGGGCTACACCGGAATTTCCGGCTGGAACAAGCTGGACGAAACCATGCGCGCCGGCGTGGCGGAACTGCCGGAACTCTCGGAACGCTACCCCTCGCGCGAGGTGCTGATCGGCGCGGATCTGGATTTCTGGTTCGCGGGCTGGAACTACGGCATGCGGGTGGGCGGCGAGGTCACGCCCGACACGCTCGCCCCCTTCGGGATCGCCGTCTATGAGTTGACCGAAAGCTGTATCCATATCATGGCCCGCGATGGGATCGCGATTGATGATATGTATAACGATATCCGTAATCTGGGCACAATCTTTGGCGTGGATGACCGCGCGGAAGAATTGATCACCGGCTGGCAGGCCGAACTGGCCGAGATTGCCGCGACCATCCCCAAGGGCGATCCGCTGCGCGTCTTCGTCTATGACAGTGGCGAGGATACGCCCTTCACCGCCGGGCGCTACGCCATGCCCACAGCGATGATCAAGGCAGCAGGCGGGCGCAACATTATGGATGATGTCGAGTCAAGCTGGACCCGCGTGGCGTGGGAGCCTGTGGTCGAGCGCAACCCCGAAGTGGTTGTTATCGTCAACTATGGCGAAGTCACTGCCGAGCAGAAGATCGATTTCATGAAATCCAACCCGGCTTTCGCGGGCATGGATGCGGTCGTCAATGACCGCTTCGTGGTGCTGGAATATGTCGAGGCCACACCGGGGCCGCGCAATATCCGCGCCATCCGCGCGCTGGCCGACGCGTTTCACGGCGAGTAACCCATGCGCACCACCCCCAGCCCTGAAACTGCCGCGCCGGTTCTGGCCACGCAGGCCAGATTGCCTGCGCTGGCGCGCCCGGTCCGGCAGGGGCTGTGGGGGCTGGGGTTGGTGGCGCTGGCACTGTCCATCTCTGCCGCTGTCAGCATCGGGGCCGTGTCCATCCCGCTGGGCACAGTCTGGAGCGTGATTGCAAACCGGGTCGCGCCCGGTCTGGTCACAACCGACTGGTCAGCGGGACGCGCCGCCATTGTCTGGGACATCCGCCTGCCGCGCGCGCTGCTGGCGGCATTGGTCGGCGCGGGGCTAGCGCTGGTGGGGGCGGTGCTGCAAGCGGTCACGCGCAACCCGTTGGCCGATCCGCATCTCCTGGGCATCTCATCGGGTGCTGCCTTCGGGGCGATACTGGCGCTGTTGCACACGGGCATGTTTCTGGGGCTGGCGACGGTGCCGCTGCTGGCATTCCTGGGCGCGCTGGGATCAACGGCGCTGGTGCTGTCGGTCGCGAGTTTCGCGCAGGCCACCAGTGCTGACCGGCTGGTGCTGACCGGCGTAGCGGTGTCGTTTATCGTGATGGCGCTGGCCAATGTGCTGATCTTTCTGGGCGATCCGCGCGCCACGCATACGGTGTTCTTCTGGATGCTGGGCGGGCTTGGTCTG
>JAAAPG010000235.1 GCA_009908405.1 Alphaproteobacteria bacterium
AACAACCTGATCGTCGCTGGTCGTCACGCGCTGGCGGGAATAGCCGAACAACCCTTCATACTGGTCCAACCGTGCCAGTTGCGCGGCATCGGGCCATAACAACTGCCCTTCCGCGCAGGCGCCCCGACGGTCAGTCAGAACCGGGTAGCCGCCCACATCAAGAACCGTGTGGTCCGACAGTTGCGCGTCCCGCACCGACGCCGGAGACCCAAGAACAGCAGTGCGCACAGGCGCATGGCGCAGCGTGCCGAACAGGAAAACCGGATCGGTCATCGGGCCATGCGCCGATGTTCCAACAACCGAAAGATCACGGACAGACCGAGCCCGGCCACAACGCAGAAAATCGCCATCGGGACGAGCAGTTCGGCAGCCACGATTTTCTGAATGCCCTCTGCGATATGGCCGAAGAAGCCCTGCGTCGCGTCACCCAGATCATCGTATCGGGTCTTGTAGCCCAGGCGGAATGTTTCGGCCGTCGCCTTCAGCACCAGCGCCAGCAAGACGGCCACGATCATCCCCTGAAGCACGCCGAAAACCGACTTCACGGGTTTCGCCGATATCCGGGACCCGGCCACGCGCCAACCGGCAAAGGCAGCGGAGCAGACCGCCACGAGATTGAAAACACCCGAAACCCGCGCGCTTTCCTGCATCAACTGAAACTGGGTGGCGGCATAAAAGGCAAACCCGGAAAAGGCCAGCAGGGCAAACAGACGTGTCAATGTCGGTTGGGCAGACATGCAGCACTCCTCTCTAACGCTCAGTTGTCGCGCGCGCGCTCCGCCTCTATCTCGCGCCAGCGGGCAACGGCGCGGTTATGATCCGCCAGATTTGTGCTGAAACTATGGCCGCCGGTGCCATCCGCGACGAAATACAGATACGGCGTGTCATCGGGGTTCAGCGCCGCCGCGATTGCCGCGCGTCCGGGGTTTGCAATGGGCGTGGGCGGCAGCCCGTCTATGCGGTAGGTGTTATAAGGAGTGACCGCATCCAGTTCCGACCGGCGCAGGCCACGGCCCAAGATGCCCTCACCCCGCGTGATGCCGTAAATCACCGTCGGGTCGGTTTGCAGCCGCATCGGCACGCCCAGCCGGTTGACGAACACGCCCGCCACTTGCGGGCGCTCTTCCGGGTCGGCGGTTTCCTTCTCGACGATCGAAGCCATGATGAGCGCGTCATAGGGCGTCTCATAGGGCAGGTCGTCGGCGCGGGTTTCCCACAGCTCGGCCAGGATCGTTTCCTGGCGCGCGCGCATGTCGGCCAGCAGTTCGGCCCGGTCCTGCCCGCGTGTCACGGCGTAGCTGTCGGGGGCCAGCCAACCCTCCTCAGGTTGCTCACCGGCATCGCCCGACAGGAATTCGGCCTGCCGCAACCCGTCCCAGATCTGCCAGCTTGTCGCGCCCTCTGCCACGGTGATGCGCAGGCTGATATCGGGCATGGCGACGAAGCGGGCGTAATCCTCGGGTGGGGTTTCGCCTGCATCGAATTGCACGATGGTATCAAATGTCTGCGTGGTCGGGTCCAGCTCGCGCACCAGCGTGTCGATGCGGGTCACACCGATCCGATACTGGATTTCCGATCCGCAGGTGGACGCGCCGCCACGGGTCAGGATCTCCATGATCTCGTCCATGGAGGCCGCTTCGGGCACAAGGTAAGACCCGAAGCGCAACTGGTCGGCGCGGTCGGTGTAGCGCGCGCCGATGCGAAACACCTGCGACGACCCGATGGCGCCCATTTCGGCCAACTGCCCCGACACCTGCTGCAAGCTGGCCCCCGGAGCCAACCGGTAGCAGATAGCCTGCGCAAGCGGTCCCGGCCCTGTGAACTGGCGTTGGCCGGCCGCGATGATGATTGCGAGCCCGATCAGCCCCACGATCAACAGGGTAAACGCGTTGGCGACAATGTGACGGATCATCAGTTTTCCAGTCTGCGCAGGATCAGGCTGGCATTGGTGCCGCCAAAGCCGAAGCTGTTCGACAGTGCCACGTCCACCTTGCGTTTGCGTGCTGCGTTCGGGGCCAGGTCCAGCGGGGTGTCTACCGCCGGGTTGTCCAGGTTCAGCGTGGGCGGCGCGACCTGGTCGCGTATGGCGAGGATCGAGAAGATCGCTTCCACAGCGCCCGCGGCCCCCAGCAAATGCCCGATGGCCGATTTGGTCGAGGACATGGTGGCCTGTCCCGCAGCATCCCCCAGCAACCGTTCCACTGCCGCCAGCTCGATCGTGTCGGCCATGGTCGAGGTGCCGTGCGCGTTGATGTAATCAATGTCGGACGCATCGATCCCGGCGCGCTTGACCGCCGCTTGCATGGACCGCCGCGCGCCGTCGCCGTCTTCGGACGGGGCGGTGATGTGATAGGCGTCGCCCGACATGCCGTAGCCGATCACCTCGGCGTATATTTTCGCGCCGCGCGCCTTGGCGTGGTCGTAGTCTTCCAGCACGACGACGCCCGCGCCCTCGCCCATCACGAACCCGTCGCGGTCCACGTCATAGGGGCGCGAGGCGGCTTTCGGGTCGTCGCCGCGCTTCGTGGACAGCGCCTTGCAGGCGTTGAACCCGGCAATGCCGATTTCGCAGATCGGGCTTTCCGCGCCGCCCGCGACCATCACATCGGCATCGCCCCACTGGATCAGCCGCGCAGCGTCGCCAATGGCATGCGCGCCGGTGGAACAGGCGGTCACGACCGAATGGTTCGGCCCCTTGAACCCGTAGCGAATGCTGACCTGCCCCGATACAAGGTTGATCAGCGCCGACGGGATGAAAAACGGCGACACCCGGCGCGGACCGCGGTCGCGCAGCAGGATGGAGGTGTCGGCAATGGATTGCAGCCCGCCAATGCCCGACCCGATCATCACGCCGGTGCGGCAGCGCGACTCCTCGTCGTCCGGCATCCAACCGGACTCGCGGATCGCCTGTTCAGCGGCGGCAATGCCATACAGGATGAACTCATCGACCTTGCGGGCTTCTTTCGGTTCCATCCAGTCGTCGGGGTTGAAGCTGCCATCCGTCCCATCGCCGCGCGGCACTTCGCAGGCATAGGTCGTGGCGAGGTGGCCGGCATCAAACCGTGTGATCGGCCCTGCGCCCGACACGCCCTGAAGCAAGCGCGCCCAAGTTTCTTCGACCCCGCAAGCCAGCGGCGTGACCATTCCCAACCCTGTGACGACAACCCTGCGCATGTGACCCCTCTCGTGTAACGTGGTCCTTATATTGGGTCTGATACCCAGAATTCCACCGCAGGGAAAGGGGATGCTGGGCGCGATGGGCGGGGTTTTGCGCGTGCAGACGGGTCAGATCACCTCGAACCGGTCGACATCGACCATCCCGTGATCGGTGATCTTCAGATGCGGGATGACCGGCAGCGCGATGAAGGCCAGTTGCAGGAAGGGTTCTTCCAAGCTGACGCCAAGGGATCTTGCCGCCGCGCGCAGCTCGACCAGCCGGGCATGGACATCCTCGTGGCTGTCCAGCGACATCAGCCCGGCCACCGGCAAGGGCAGTTCCGCCAGCACGCGTCCCCCCTGCGCCACGACGAACCCGCCTTCGATTTCGGACAAACGGTTGGCGGCCAGCGCAAGGTCGTCGTAATCGACCCCCACCGCGACAATGTTGTGGTGGTCATGCGCGACCGTGGCGGCAACCGCGCCCTGCCCGATGCCGAAGCCGCGCACGACGCCGGTGGCGATATTGCCATTCTTGCCGTGCCGCTCCACCACTGCCACGCGGGCCAGGTCGCGCGCGGGGTCCGGACGCTTGTCGCCGCCTTCGGGCGCGATGTCGATGCGCAGATGTTCGGTGAGTATCTTGCCTTCCATGATCCCGATCACCGGCGTGTCGGGCGCGTTGCCCGCATGGCGGAAATCGGACGCCTGCACCTTCGGCGCACGCACCGAGTCGCGTGCGACCGGGGCAATGACGTGGCGCGCGGCAAAGGCTGCGTCCTCCACCACCTGCCCACCGCAGATAACAAGGCTCGCGCGACACTCCGCCAGGTCGGGC
>JAAAPG010000234.1 GCA_009908405.1 Alphaproteobacteria bacterium
GGACCAACTCTTGCTGCTGGACGAGGGGCATTGCCTGGCCGATCAGGCGCTGGAGGTCTGCGCGCTCGACCGCCGTCAGACCCGGCTGGACCTGGGGGCATCTTCCCTGTCCACGCTGTGTGGCCTTGTCGCGCAGGGGTTCGGGTTGACCTTCCTGCCCGAGATCGCGCTGAGCACCGAAACACGCGGCACGCCCGCGCTGGTTCTGCGCCGCTTCGACGCACCCGAACCCGCGCGACAGGTCACCCTGGTCCGCCGCAGCGGCACCGCGCAGGCGGACTGGTTCGGCGACCTGGCCCACCACATAGAACAGGCGGCGGCCATTCTGCTTGCACAGGCACCGAAGATTGCGCCCCCGGCATGACGCCACCACATGGCAGACATGCCGAGCTCGCGTTGTTTTTGCCCGCCGGTCGGGTTATGTCTGTAGGTAATTCTGAGGAGGACAGCCCGTGCGCGACCTGAAACTGCCCGATCAACGCCACCCGGAAAAGGCGCATCGCCCCGAGCAGGCGCAGCCGAAGAAACCCGACTGGATCAGGGTCAAGGCGCCCGGTGGCACCGGCTATGCCGAAACCCACAAGATCATGCGCGAGCACAACCTGACCACGGTCTGCGAGGAAGCGGGCTGTCCGAACGTGGGCGAATGCTGGTCGCAGGGCCACGCCACGATGATGATCATGGGCGAGATCTGCACGCGCGGTTGCACCTTCTGCAACGTCGCCACCGGCCGCCCCGACACGCTGGACGCGTTCGAGCCGGGACGCGTGGCGCATGCGGTGGACAAGCTGGGGCTGAAGCACGTGGTCATCACCTCGGTTGACCGCGACGACCTGGATGATGGCGGGGCAGAGCATTTCGCCCAGACCATCCGCGCCGTGCGCCATCGCAGCCCCGACACGACCATCGAAATCCTGACGCCCGATTTCCTGAAATGCGCGCCCGACGCGCTGGAGGTCGTGGTCGCCGCGAAACCCGACGTGTTCAACCACAACCTGGAAACCGTGCCGGGCCTGTATCCGACCGTGCGCCCCGGCGCGCGCTATTTCCACAGCCTGCGCCTGTTGCAGCGGGTCAAGGAACTGGACCCGACGATGTTCACCAAATCCGGCATCATGGTGGGGCTGGGCGAGGAGCGCCAAGGCGTGTTGCAGGTCATGGACGACATGCGCAGCGCCGATGTCGATTTCATGACCATCGGGCAATATTTGCAACCCACATCGCGCCATCACCGCGTGGATCGCTTCGTCACCCCTGACGAGTTCAAGAGCTACGAGAAAGCGGCGCTTGGCAAAGGGTTCCTGATGGTCTCGGCCACGCCGCTGACGCGGTCGAGCTATCACGCGGGCGACGATTTCGCGCGGCTGCGCGCCGCGCGTCTGGCCAAGTTCGCGGTGTAAGGCGGCCCGGTCGCTCGTGGCGGGTCGGCGGATGCCTTCGGCGGGAGTATTTGTCGCAAGATGAAATGGCGCGCGGGGGTGCAATTGGTCTGCTACGGGCGTAATAGGGGCGTGTCGTCACGACTCATCCAAAAGGCCCCATCATGAGCTTTTCCCGCGCCATCAAGATCGCCCCCTCCATCCTTGCCGCCGATTTCGCCAATTTCGGGGCCGAGTGCCGCGCGGTGGAAGATCAAGGCGCGGATTGGGTGCATATTGACGTGATGGACGGGCATTTCGTGCCCAACATCACCTTTGGCCCCGCCACCTGCGCCGCCATCCGCCCGCATATTCGCGGCGTTATGGATGTACACCTGATGATCGCGCCGGTGGACCCGTATATCGAAGGCTTCGCCAAGGCAGGCGCGGATATCATCACCGCGCATATGGAAGCCGGGCCGCATATTCACCGCACGCTACAGGCCATTCGGGCAAGTGGCGCCAAGGCCGGGCTGGCGCTGAACCCCGGCACCGGATTGGACGGGGTGGAAAACCTGCTGGATATGCTGGATCTGATTTGCGTGATGACCGTGAACCCCGGTTTCGGCGGGCAGGCCTTTATCGACATGTCCGACAAGGTGCACCGGTTGCGCGCGCTGATCGGCGACCGCCCGATCCACATAGAGATTGACGGCGGCATCACACCCGCGACCGCGCCGATCATGGCGCGCGCGGGGGCGGATGTGCTGGTGGCGGGATCGGCCGTGTTCAAGGGCGGCTCGGTCGCGGACCCGGCCCCTTATGGCGCGAATATCCGCGCGATCCGGGCCGCGGCCGAGGGCGTGACCGGGGCGGTCGCATGAGCGGCGTCATCTTCGATCTGGACGGCACGCTGATCGACAGCGCGCCCGATATTCACGCCGCCGCAAACGCGGTTCTGCAAGGCGAAGGGTTGCCGCTGGTCACGTTCACGCAATCGCGCAGCTTTGTCGGGCGCGGCGCGCGGGTTTTCGTGGAACGGATGGAGCGCGCGGTCACGGGCGGTAATGACCAGGCCCTGACCGACCATCTGCACGCTCGTTTCCTGCATTTCTACGAGCGCGCACATGAAAACACCCGCATCTATCCCGGCGTGGAGGCTTTGCTGGACGGCTTGCGTGCCGATGGTTTTGCACTTGGCCTGTGCACCAACAAGCCCATGGGGCCGACCCGCGCGGTGCTGGCGCATCTGGGCTGGGAACAGTTCTTCGACGTGGTGATCGGTGGCGACAGCCTGCCCGTGGCCAAGCCCGACCCCGCGCCCTTGATGGCCGTGGTCGAAGGGTTGGGGCTGACGCTGCCGCAGATCACTTATATCGGCGACAGCGAGACGGATGCGGAAACCGCCGAGCGCGCGGGCGCGCGGTTCGGGCTGTTCACCGAAGGCTACCGCCAGACCGCGCCGGAAGATATGTATCACCAGTTCCGTTTCGACGATTACCGCGCCCTGCCCAACCACCTGAAAGACCCCGCCGCATGACGACCCGCCGCCCCCTGCCCCCGCCTTTGGAAATCCCGCAACCCGGTTTCGGACGGCGCACCCCGCCCGCGCTGTTTCCGCCGATCATGGGCTTGTTCGGGCTGGGGCTGGGCTGGCGCGCGGCGGCAGGGGCGTTCGGGGTGACACCGGCGATCAGCGATCTGATCCTCGGCGCGACCTCTGTTCTGTTCCTGTTCACGCTGGCGGCTTATCTGGCCAAGCCGCTGCGCCGACCCGTCGCGCTTATGGAAGACCTGCGCGTGCTGCCCGGACGCGCGGGCCTGTCGGCGGCCAGCCTGTGCCTGATGCTCTTCGCGGCGGTGCTTGCGCCTTTGGCCAGCGGTTTGGCAACGGGGGTGGCGCTTTTGGCCTTCGCGGTGCATGTCGCGGTCGTGATCGCCATTGTCGTCACGCTGCTGCGCGGCCCGGAAGAAGGGCGCGTGGTCACGCCGGCCTTTCACCTGAGCTTTGTCGGCTTTATCATTGGCGGGGTTGCGGCCAATGCCTTGGGCCATCATGATATTGCACGCTGGCTGCTTTGGGCCAATCTTGTGCCCGCAGGTGTGATCTGGGGGCTGAGCGCGCGGCAATTGACACGACAGATTCCACCGCCGCCCTTGCGCCCCCTACTGGCCATTCATCTGGCCCCGGCCTGCCTGTTCACCATCGTCGCCCATGGCGCTGGCCTGGCAGAGGCCGCCTATGCGTTCAGCGCACTGGCTGCTGCGATTTTCATGGCGCTTGTTGTGTCCGCCCGCTGGCTGACGGTCGCGGGGTTCTCGCCGCTTTGGGGGGCGTTCACCTTTCCCATGGCGGCTTTTGCGACCGCCTTGGTCACCATATCCGACGGGCGCGGCATGTTGGGTATCATCGCGGGCCTGATGCTGGTTTTGGCCACCCTGGTCGTGCCGCTGATCACGTTCCGGGTTTTCAAGCTGTGGCCCGGTGGGAAATTGGCCGCCAAGACCAACGCCGCAGAGGCTTAGGGCTTTTATTTTTGCTCAAGGCATGAAAAGGGGACGTGCCAAGCGTGACACCAAAAGCAGGAGAGCGGTGATGAAGATT
>JAAAPG010000183.1 GCA_009908405.1 Alphaproteobacteria bacterium
AAAGGCCCGAAATACAATGACGTACGCTTCGATGTTCATGATTGGCTGATGGCCGCGCTCGCGCGGGCAGAGGCCGCTGGCATCGCCCGTGAGCGCGTTATCCTTGACCCCGGAATCGGGTTCGGCAAGACGGTTGCGCATAATCTTGCATTGCTGTCACACTTGGCGCTGCTGCATGGGACGGGCTGTGCTATCTTGCTCGGCGCGTCGCGCAAACGCTTCATCGGCACTTTGGGCGGGGCTGACGCGGCAGACGCCGCAGAGGCTCGCGTGCCCGGCTCTGTGGCCGTGGCCTTGCAAGGCGCGGCACAAGGCGCGCAAATCCTGCGGGTGCACGATGTGGCCGAAACCCGGCAGGCCCTTGCGCTATGGCGCGCGATGGCGGCACAACAAGACCGAGACCAATAGTTGAAAAAAGATAACGGCGGGACATGACCAAGAAACTTTTCGGAACCGACGGCGTTCGGGGCACGGCAAATACGTATCCGATGACGGCCGAGAGCGCGCTGCGCATCGGCGCGGCGGCGGGGCGCTATTTCCGCCGCGATGGCAGCAATGGGCATCGCGTGGTGATCGGCAAGGACACGCGCCTGTCGGGCTACATGATCGAAACGGCCCTGACCGCCGGTCTGACCAGCACCGGAATGAACGTGCTGCTTTTGGGGCCGCTTCCCACACCTGCCGTGGGGTTCCTGACGCGGTCCATGCGCGCCGATCTCGGGATCATGATCTCGGCCAGCCATAACGGGCATCAGGATAACGGCATCAAGTTCTTCGGTCCCGACGGGTTCAAACTGTCGGACGAGGCCGAGGCGGAAATCGAGGCCATCGTCGCCGGAGAAATCGCGCTTGCCCAACCCGCCAATATCGGCCGTGCCAAGCGGATCGAGGATGCGCGCGGGCGCTATGTCGAATACGCCAAGACCACGCTGCCCAAGGGCAAGCTGTTTTCCGGGCTGAAAGTGGTCGTCGATTGTGCCAATGGCGCGGCCTACAGTGTCGCGCCGCAGGCGCTTTGGGAATTGGGGGCAGAGGTCATCCCGGTCGGCACCAACCCGGACGGCAAGAACATCAATTTCGAATGCGGGTCGACCCATCCGCGCGTTTGCGCCGCCAAGGTGCTGGAAACCGGCGCCGATCTGGGGATCACGCTGGATGGGGATGCCGACCGCCTGATCCTGATCGACGAGCGCGGGCAGATCGCCGATGGCGACCAGATCATGGCGCTCTTTGCCGAACGCTGGGCCGCCGAACAGCGCTTGCAGGACGGGGTTCTGGTGGCCACAGTCATGAGCAACCTGGGGCTGGAGCGGTTCCTCGACAGCAAGGGGTTGCGGCTGGAGCGCACTTCGGTCGGGGACCGCTACGTGGTCGAACGCATGCGCCAAGGCGGCTGGAACCTGGGCGGCGAGCAATCGGGCCATATCGTGATGACCGATTATGCCACCACCGGCGACGGGCTGATCGCGGCTTTGCAATTCACGGCGCTGCTGGCGGAATCGGGCAAACCCGCGTCGATGCTGACGCGCCGCTTCGACCCGGTGCCACAGTTGCTGCGCAACCTGCGCTACACGCCGGGTGTCGATCTGCTGGCAGACGCCAAGGTCGTGGCCGCGATCGATGCAGGCCGCGACAGGCTGGCCGGACAGGGGCGCTTGCTGATCCGCAAATCGGGAACGGAACCCCTCGTGCGTGTCATGGCCGAATGCGAGGATGAAGGGCTGATGGTGCAGGTCGTGGGCGATATCATCGCAGAGATGGAAGGGGTTCCCGCCTAGAGCGCCAAGCGCGGCACGCCCATTGCCTTCAGCCGGTCATCGACCAGCCGCAGCAGCGATGCGGCCACGGGCCGGGCGCGCGGGTAATGCGGCGCGGTGCGGTCGTCCAGCACCGGCCCCCATCCGGTCGTCGTCTCGAAAAACCGCGCAACGCCCTCGGTTCCGAATTCCAGCGCGAAACCTTCGACCACCACGTCCAGATAGCTCAACTTGATCGGCGCGTCATGGCTCGCGGCTTGCGTGTCTTGCGGAACGATGGCGTAAATCTGCGCAGGGCGCACCGCGCCGCGCGCGAAGGCACCGGCCCCCAGCGCGTGCCGCCGGTAGCCGGTTTCGCGGACATCCAGCGCCGCCCAGTCATTGCCCGGCACCCTTGCGACCAGCCCGTCGATCTGCGCGCTGTCATCCGGCACCGCGCTCAGAAAGGTGCGCCCCAGGCTGCGCGCCATGCGCCATTCGCGCCGCCAGCCGCGAATCGTGACGGGGAACGCGTCGGGGTAGTCATGGGTGTGGCGGTTGACCAGTGACCCGTAGCCAAAGAAAAAAGCATCATCCATGTCGTTTATCTGTGCGATCGGTCGCGCAATGGCAAGGGGGCGCGAAAAGACTTGCAATCGCGACAGGCGATCCGGTAACACAAACGCGCAGACACGGGAGACATTGGACCCCGCGCCAAGGCCGAAGGAGCAACCGCCCCGGTAAACTCTCAGGCAAAAGGACCGGTCTGCGAACAACTCTGGAGAGTGGTGCCACACGGCACCCGCCGACGGGATAACGATCTCAGGCGCATGGACAGAGGGGGTGACGCGCGGCACCGCGCAAACCGCGAAAGGGGCTTTTATGTCGGAAGAGTTACGCAAGACACCGCTGCACGCGCTGCACGTGGAGCTTGGTGCCAAGATGGTGCCCTTCGCGGGCTATGCCATGCCCGTGCAATACCCGATGGGCGTGATGGGCGAACACAATCACACGCGAACGCAGGCGGGCCTGTTCGATGTCAGCCATATGGGGCAGGTCATCCTGCGCGGGCCGGATGCCGCCTTGGCACTGGAACGGCTGGTGCCGGTCGATCTGGCGGGACTGGCCGAAGGGCGGCAGCGCTACGCCATGTTCACCAATGATAAGGGCGGCATTCTGGACGATTTGATGGTCGCCAACCGGGGCGATCACCTGTTTCTGGTGGTCAACGCGGCCTGCAAGGCCGCGGATATCGCGCATCTGCGCGCGGGCCTGCCAGAGCTGGAGGTGACCGAGCTTACCGACCGCGCGCTTCTGGCGCTGCAAGGGCCGGGGGCAGAGGCCGCGCTGGAGGCGCTTGTGCCCGGCGTGGCCGCGATGCGCTTCATGGATGTGGCGACGCATGACTGGCAAGGTCACGCGCTGTGGATTTCGCGCTCCGGTTACACGGGCGAAGACGGGTACGAGATTTCGTTGCCAGACGCGCAGGCAGAGCGCTTTGCGCGTGCGCTTTTGGACCAGCCCGGTGTCGCCCCCATCGGCCTCGGCGCGCGGGACTCGCTTCGGCTGGAAGCGGGATTGTGCCTCTATGGTCACGACATTGATGCAAAAACCTCGCCCGTCATGGCCGGTCTGGCTTGGGCCATCCAGAAAGCCCGTCGCACGGGCGGCGCGCGCGCAGGCGGCTTTCCGGGCGCCGAGCTGATCCTGCAAGAGCTGGCAGAAGGGCCGTTTGCAACCCGTGTCGGCCTGCGCCCCGAAGGCCGCGCGCCGATGCGCGAAGGCACGGTCTTGTGGGACGCGCCAGTGGGCGGGCGCAACCTGGGCGGCGTGACCTCTGGCGGGTTCGGCCCCAGCCTTGGCGCGCCGATCGCCATGGGCTACGTTCCGACCACCAGCGCCGAACCCGGCACCCGCCTGTGGGGCGAGCTGCGGGGCAAACGCCTGCCGGTCACGGTCTGTGACCTTCCGTTTCGACCATCCACCTACAAACGCTGAGGAGCGTTTCGCATGAAATACACCGAAGAACATGAATGGCTGCGCGTCGAGGGCGACACCGTGGTCGTGGGCATCACCGAGCACGCCGCCGAACAACTGGGCGATGTGGTTTTCGTCGAATTGCCAGAGGTCGAGGCCGTGCTCGCCAAGGGTGACGAGGTTTGCGTGATCGAATCGGTCAAGGCGGCCTCTGACATCATGGCCCCCGTC
>JAAAPG010000125.1 GCA_009908405.1 Alphaproteobacteria bacterium
GGGACGTTTGTGCACCCAGCGCACGGCGGCAAACGTGCCAAGGATCATCCCGGCGAAGGTCAGCAACAACACCAGGATCGACAGCGGCGACGCTCCGACACCGACCTGCCCCATGGCGTGTTCCGCGCCGCCAAGCCCGACAAAGGCGGTCACGGCGAACCCGATCGCCACCATCCACAGAAGGTAGATCAGCAAGATCAGTCCAAGCCCCAGCGCCAGCCGCCAAAGCTGCGGGCGCAGCCGGGCGGGCGCGATGAAACGGTCTTGGGCTTGGGAAAACGGCATGGGGTCTGTCCATTCGTGGCGGAATACTCTTATATGACAGGACCAAATAGGCCCCGCATGATCGCTTCAAGCAAATACCGGGACCAAGCGCAATCAACTCTGGAGCAGCGATGCCGTCGATCTGGGTCATGTTGGTGGTCTCGGCGCAGGTGGCGTTCGTTATCCGGGCATTGTTGCGGTCCGGCCTGACGCCCTCGGCCCGACTGGCATGGGTCACGATCATTCTGGCGCTGCCGGTCGTCGGGCTGGGGGCCTACGCGCTTTTCGGCGAGATCCGCATGGCGCGGGCACAGCGCGAACGCATCCGCGACATTCGCCATCATCTGCACGCCATGCAGATCGGGCAGGCCAGCCCGTCGGCCTGCGTCAGCGGCCCCGTGCGCCCGGCCTTCGCGGCAGGTCAGGCGACAAGCCAGTTTCCGCCGGTCGCGGGCAACCGGCTGACCCTGCTGCCAGAGGGCGACGCGATGATGGATGATATTATCGAGGCCATCGACGCCGCGTGCGACCATGTGCATGTGCTGTATTACATCTGGCTGCCCGACGACACCGGCACCCGCATGGCGCAGGCCCTGGCCGCGGCGGCCCGGCGCGGCGTTGCCTGTCGGGTTCTGGTCGATGACCATGGCGCAAGACGGCTGATACGCGCGCCCCTGTGGCGGCAGATGCAGGCGGCGGGGGTCGCGCTGGAACGCGCCGCGCCCTTGGGCAACCCGCTGGTCAGCCTGCTGTTCGGGCGCATCGACTTGCGCAATCACCGCAAGATCGTGGTGGTGGACAACCGCCTGTCATGGGTCGGCAGCCGCAATTGCGCCGATGCCGCTTTTGCCATCAAGCGCCGTTTCGCGCCCTGGGTGGATATTCTGGTCCGGCTGGAAGGGCCGGTCGTGCGCCAGCAACAGGCGGTGTTCGTGCATGACTGGATGACCCACCACGCCGAAGACCTGGGCGCGGTTCTGGCGGCCCAGCACGCCGGGCAGCCCGGCGCGGTGACAGCGCAGGTCATCTCCTCTGGTCCCGATGACGTGCAGACCACGCCTTCGGATGCGCTCTGCGCCATGATCTACGCCGCGACCGACCGGCTGACCATGACCACGCCCTATTACGTGCCCGACCAGTCCTTGCATGTCGCGATCTGTTCTGCCGCCGAACGCGGCGTGGCGGTCGATCTGGTTTTGCCTGCCCGCAATGACAGCGCGATCGTCGGCGCCGCCAGCGAAAGCCTGATGCCCGAACTTCTGCAGGCCGGCGTGCGCGTGCACCTTTTCCGCCCCGGCCTGATCCATTCCAAGATCGTCACGGTGGACGGGCAATTCGCCATGCTGGGCACGGCCAACCTGGACCACCGCAGTTTCGATTTGAACTATGAGAACTCCATGCTTCTCGCCTGCCGGGATTTCACGGAAGAACTCGATACCCGCCAGCAAAGCTATATCGACCGCGCCACGCCGATGGATCGCGCCACGGTCGCCGCGTGGCCACTCTGGCGGCGATTGCGCAACAACGTGATCGCGCTGGCCAGTCCGCTTTTGTGAAAAAACCGCCCCCGCGCGGGAGGACGCGAAGGGCGGCAGTCTGTTGGGACACTATTCCAGCGGCTGCGCCAGATTGCCCGGCACAGCCATTGGTCAACCGCGCCTTATGGCAGCGCGGGAATTTCCACCGCGGGCATTTCCCCCGTCAGCGCGTGCAGGAAAGCGACCAGCTTGTCGTTTTCATCCTCGGAGAATTCCTGCCCCAGCATCTGCTCACCCATCAGGTTGACCGCGTCATGCAGGTTGTCCACCGACCCGTTGTTGAAATACGGGTATGTCACCGCCACGTTGCGCAGCGTCGGGGTGCGGAAGGCGAACTTGTCGGCCTCTTCCCCCGTGACAAGGAAGCGGCCTTCGTCCTTGGAACTGGGCAGCTCGAACCGGTAAAAGTTGCCGTCGGTCAGCGCCGGCCCGTTGTGGCAAGCCACGCAACCCGCATCGACGAACAGTTTCATGCCTTCGACCTGTTGGTCGGTCATGGCCTGCACGTCGCCGCGCAGAAAGCGGTCCAGCGGCGAGTTGGGCGTGTTCAGCGTGCGCTCGAACGCGGCGATGGACAGGGCCACGTTCTCGGCGCGGATCGGCTCTGCATCATCGGGGAACGCGGCGGCGAAATGCTGTTGGTAGACCTCGAATTCCTTCAGGCGCTGGATGGCGTCTTCCAGCGTCATGTTCATCTCGACATCGGCCTGGATTGGCCCCAGCGACTGGCCTTCCAGGTCAGGCTCGCGCCCATCCCAGAATTGCGAGTCGAGAAAGCCGGAGTTCAACACCGTCGGCGTGTTGCGCACGCCCACCTGCCCGCCATGTCCCACGGCGCGGTCGATGCGGTCGGTCCAGCCCAGCGCGGGGTTGTGGCAGGTCGCGCAGCTGATCACGCCCGAGGCGGAAATGCGCGGCTCGAAAAACAGCATCTGCCCAAGGTCCAGCTTGGCTTGCTCCATGCTGTTATCTGCCGGGATCGGCGGCAGGTAGGGCAGCGGCTCGAAGAAATCCATGTATTCGGCGATATCTTCTGCATGGACAGCGGTTGCGCCAAGCACAAGGGCCAGCGCCGTAGCACCAAGCCGGGGAAGGTTGCGGGGGGTCATGACGGCCTCCATATACGGTCATCTCCTGACGGTCCTGCGACACCTGCCGCAAAACTTTCGCGCGTCTGAGATCACTGTAGCGTGAGGAATCAGCGGCGGCCTTGACCCAGATCAAAACTTAGAATGATTATAAATTCAGCTTTGAAGATAGATGTTTTGTCACATTTGCGGCGGCCATGGGCGCGTGGCCTCTGCCGTGATCCACGCTTGCACCCAGTCGGGCAAAGCGGGGCTGTCGCCGGTATGCCCCAGCGCGTCCAGAACCTGCACGGGCGGCACGATCCCCTTGGCGCTGGTCACGGCAGAGCGGATCAGGATGTGGTTGGCACACTCGTCGCCCTTCCACATCGACTGCTCGGTATAGATGAAGCGCGCATCCCAGCCAATGCAGCGGCTGCGCATCTCGAACCGCTCGAACACCCGGATGCGCTTGCGGTAGCGCGTGGAATTGCCTGCAACCGTAATGCCCCAACGCTTGCCGCGCAGCACGTCGCCCAGCCCCGTGCGCATGGCCATGGGAATGCGCCCCAGGTCATACAGCGTCAGCGTGCGGCCATTGTTCAGCTCGACCCACGGGTCCAGATCCCACGGCCAGCAGCGATGGTGCGAGACATGCGTGTCCAGCAACCCCAAGCGCGGGGCGTTGCGGTATTTCAGCATTTGGGCGGCGAAACGCAGGAATGGATACATCGGGTGTCCTTTCGCCGAGAGGCGTCGCGCGCTTGGGCGGCAGGGTCAAGCCCCGCCGTGACGTCACAGGCTGTGCAGGCAAGACAGGATCGCCGCACCAAAGCGATCCATGCGCGCGTCATCCATGCCCTTTATGCGCGCCAGATCGCCCTCGTTCGCAGGCCGCCGTTCGGCAATGGCGCGCAAGGTGGCCGGGGTCAGGGTCAGCAGCTTGCCGGTGCCATCCTCGCCCCGTTCCAACCCGCGCGCGACATCGGCCAGTTCGTCGAACAGCGCCCCCGCTTCGCGCCCGGCCAGCTTGCGGCGCTGGGGGTGCT
>JAAAPG010000249.1 GCA_009908405.1 Alphaproteobacteria bacterium
GGCGTGATCTCGTCATACCCGTCCAGCAAGCGCGTCAGCCGCGCGATGCTCAGGGCCAGCAACTGCTCGGAATACGACACCATGTTCTCCGGCGTCGGCCCTTCCGGGGGCGTGTGGGCTGTGCTCATTCGGTTGCCTGTCCGTTTGGTCCCCCTTGGCGCGTCATGGGCGCGAGAGGCAGGATAGGCAGGCGGGGTGAAGACCGGGTTCGGCCAGCGCACGGCGGGGTTGTGGGTGGCCCCGGTTTGGGGGATGCTGGCGAGATTGGATCAGGGGATTTGACGGATGGGCAAGGCGGAACAGGCCTATGAGGCGGCAAGGGCCGAGATCGCGCGGGTGAAGGCGGAGGGTATCGACAAGCTTGACTTGGATCGCGCCGAATATGAATGGCTTTCGGAGCTCCCAGATGAGATTGCAGAACTTCCCGAATTGCAACTGCTCTTTATTAACCGCACCGAAGTATATGATATTTCGCTAATAGCATGGCTTGAAAACCTTCGGTGGCTTGAACTTGCAGACACGCAAGTGATTGATCTATCTCCACTGTCTTCATTGAACCAATTAGCGGATTTGAATTTGGATGGTTCCAATGTCAAAGACCTTCGTCCGATAAGCACACTCGAATATCTGGGCACACTAGGCCCACCGGGTTTATCGTTTAAGAACACAGCAGCAACGGAATACGATGCAAATCTAGCGGCACTTTCAAATATCGAAGACCACGCCGAGCGCACCCTCCAAACCCTCGACTACCTGCGCAGCCTGCCGCCTTGGCCAGAACCCTACACCCCCGCCGCCACCCCGGATGGCTCTCCTTCCAAGCCGATATGGGGTGTTCCCAAAGCGCCAGAGCAAGACCCGGCCTTGCCGCTGATATGGGGCGAAAAAGGGTTTGCCTTTTTCGCCGAAAGCATCGCCACCGACCCGGTGACAGAAGCCGCGCTGGATGACCTGCGCGACCTGCTGGATGTGCTGCGCCGCAAGGGCAATGCGCATGACGACCTGTATCGGATTGCCGGGGAATTGCAGGAGCGCAGCGCGGGCGACGTATCTGATCTGAACATGGTCAAGCTGCACCTAAGCTACCAGAAGCTGCGCCGCCTGCACAAAGGCCGCGCGAGCCGCGAACAGCCGTTCGATGATGAGACCGTGTCGCACATGGAAGCGGTGTTCGACATTCTGCCGGGTGTGACGCTGGCAGATGACAACGTGCGCACCTTGATAGAGCGCCAAGAGGCAGAGCGCGCGGCGGGGCTGACACAAGAACAAGAGGACGCGTCCGCCAAACTCCTGGAGGATGTGCAGCAACCTGACGCGCCCTTTGCGGATGAGGTGAAGGATGTGGCCGCCGAAATGCTCAAACCGGGCGCGGATGATCGGCTGTCCGGGACGCGCCAGATACTATCACGCAATGTCGTGATTGCCGTTTTGGCCGGCCTGAACACCGCATCTGCTTTGATTACCGTTGGCGATTTCGCATACAAATTTGGGCCGCATCTTCTTGCCTATGCCACAACCATGGGCGATGACGCCTTTTTCTGGGCGCAGTCGGTCTTTTCGAAATTCCGCGTTGAATATGAACTGGCGATGGGCATTACGCGTGAAGTTGCGGGCAAACCCTCGCGCCCATCACACAAACCCAAGGACTGATTATCTGCGGTCGCGTTCCAGCGCGACACCCCGCGACCGCCCGCCCCCACGGCGGGCGCGGGTTTTCCGCACCCACCTCGGGCGGTCGCGGGGTATCGTCGCCCAAACCACCCCTTGCACCCCTGCCCGCTTCGCCTATCCTCTGCCGCAACAGGGAGGCATGACCATGCAGGCATTCGGGAAATCGCAGGGCGGCACGCGGCGCGAGGACAGGCGCTTTCTGACAGGCCAAGGCCGCTACCTTGCCGATATCGCCCCCGCAAACGCGCTGCACGCCGTGTTCCTGCGCGCGCCCGTGGCGCATGCGCGGATCACCGCGCTCGATGTCGACGACGCCCGCGCCCTGCCCGGCATTCGCGCTATCGTCACCGGCGCGGACCTGATCGCCATGGGCGTCACCGCGTCGGTCTATGCCATCACCCTGCCCGACACGCGCGGCGGCAAGGGCGCGGCCCCGCACCGGCCCATATTGGCCCATGACACCATGTGCCATGTGGGCGAGCCGGTGGCGCTGGTCGTGGCCGACACGCGCGCGGCGGCGATGGATGCGCTCGACGCGATCTCGCTGGAATATGACGACCTGCCCGTGTCACTGGCCCTGTCGCCCGGCGGGCCGGAGATTCATCCCGAAGCCCACGGCAACCTCGCCCTCGACTGGCGCTTGGGCGACCAGAGCGCGACCGAGGCGGCCTTTGCCAAAGCCGCCCATGTCACCACCCTGACCGTGCGCCAGAACCGCGTGACCGCCGCCAGCATCGAGCCGCGCGCGGCGCTGGCCGAGTGGGACAACGGCAAGCTGCACATGGCCTTCAACGGTCAAGGCGTGTGGCGGCTGAAATCGGAACTGGCCAAAGCGCTGGCGCTGGACCCCGAAAACGTGCGCGTGACCACCCCCGATGTGGGCGGGGGCTTTGGCATGAAGGTCATGGTCTACCCCGAACACTACGCGCTGGCGGCGGCGGCGCGTGACATCGGCCAACCCATCCTGTGGGTGGCAGAGCGCGGGGAATCCATCGCGTCGGACAATGGCGCGCGCGACCTGAGCAGCACGGCGGAACTGGCGCTGGACAGTGACAACAAGATCATCGGCTACCGCGTGCGCTCCACCACCAACCTTGGGGCGTATAACTCGCAATTCGGGCAGAACATCCAGACGGTGCTGTTTTCCAAGGTGCTGACGGGGGTTTACGATATTCCCGCGGCCGATCTGCATGTGCAGGCGGTCTATACCAACACCACGCCGGTCGATGCCTATCGTGGCGCGGGGCGGCCCGAAGCGGTCACGTTGCTGGAGCGCACCATGGACATGGCGGCGCGCGAACTGGGCGTGTCGCCGTTCGACCTGCGCGCGCGCAACATGATCGCGCCGGACGGCTTTCCCTACACCACGCCCATGGGCGAAACCATCGACGTGGGCGATTTCGCGCGCCTGTTGCACCGCGCGGCGGAACTGGGGGATGCGGCGGGGTTCCCGGCCCGTCGCGCCGAGAGTGCCGCAAAGGGCCTGCTGCGCGGCATGGGACTGGCCTATTATGTCGAGGCGATCCTGGGCGACACGTCCGAAAACGCCGCGTTGGAGTTTACCGAGGATGGCGGCGTGCGGCTGTTTGTCGGCACACAATCGAACGGGCAAGGGCATGAGACGGTTTATGCGCGCTACCTGGCCGACCTGACGGGGATTGACGAGGACCGGATCGAGATCGTCCAAGGCGACAGCGACCGCATCGCCACCGGGGGCGGCACCGGGGGATCACGCTCTGTCACGGTGCAATCGACCGCGACCCATGCCATGGCCCGCCAGATGGTCACGGAGTTCGCCGATTTCCTGACCCGCCAGACCGGCGCGCCGTTTGACTTCGAGGATGGCATCTTCGCCGCCCCCGGCACCAACCAGCGCTTTACGCTTGTCGAGGCCGCGGAACTCGCGCGCAAGGCGGGTGAACATGACCTGCTGCGCCACGACGCCCGCATCACGCTGGACGGGCGCTGCTTTCCCAACGGCGCGCATCTGTGCGAGGTCGAGATCGACCCGGAAACCGGCGCTTTGCGGCTGGACCGTTACCTGGCGGTGGATGATTTCGGCAACCTCATGCACCCCATGCTGGCCGAGGGGCAGGTGCATGGCGGCATCGCCCAAGGCTTCGGGCAGGCGGTGCTGGAAGAGGTCGCGATGGACGCGGACGGCCAGCTTCTGTCGGGCAGCTTCATGGATTACGCCATGCCGCGCGCGACCGATTTCC
>JAAAPG010000002.1 GCA_009908405.1 Alphaproteobacteria bacterium
TGATACCCGGCACGACCGTAACATTTGGCGCCGGGTCCAGCCGCGCCGCGATGCGCAATGTGCTGTCGTAGAGCGCCGGGTCGCCCCAGACCAGCAGTGCGACCGCACCATCGACGTGGGCCGCAGCAAGGGCGGCCTGCCAGCGGCGGGCGATGTCGTCATGCCACAGCGCCACGCGGTCCTGATAGGGCAGGTCCGGGTCGCGTTCGGGATAGTCGAAAGGCACGATCTGCGCCTGCGTTCCCGATGCCGTGATAATTCGGAGGCGGATCTCTGCCAGATCATCTTTGCCCGCCCCCTTGCGCGGCACAAGGATGACCGATGCCTTACGCAACGCCTCTACCCCTTCGAGGGTGATATGCGACGGGCTGCCGGTTCCGATGCCCACCAGATAGATGTCGCGTTGCATCATGCTGTCACCTGCGCAAGAAAAGGCCCGGCCGGTTTTCACGGCCCGGGCGGTTTGCATCTGATAAAATCAGGCTGCATTATACAGGCGCTTGGTGACCAGACCGGACCGCTCCAGGCTGCGCAGGGTTTTCGCACCGGCCAGGACAGCCAAATCCACGACCGGCTCTATGATGACGACCAGCATGTAAGCCGCGCCAAAGGTCAGAACCGACTGGAAAGTTTCTGCCCCCACGCCCTGGCCGTAAAACGCCCAGAAGGCGACCCAAGCGACGACCCCACCCTGATACATCAGCGACAGTTTCAGCACCTCGGAATAGCCCAGATCGACATAGGCGCGGTTATGCGAGATGATCCGCTGCGCGACCGCCGTAATGGCAAACAGCGGCACCAGAAGCGTGGTGACATTGACGAAATACATCGGCAGGTCGGTCGGCGCGAAGAACAGGCCCTGCACCAAAAGCCCCAGGCCCAGCCCAAGCGCCGCCGGGGCCGCGCCCAGAAGCAGGAACAACGTGGTGCCAAGGATGAAATGAACCTCGGAAATGCCGACGGGGAAATGCGGCAGCACCTCGAAAAAGACGAAGGTGCCAATCGCGGCCAGCACGGTCCGCATTGCGAAAGAGCCAAGGTTATGGCTGCGCAGGTCATCCATCGCCAGCTTGGCGGTGTATCCTGCCGCGCCTGCGGCTGTGGCATAGGCAAAGGCCATCTTGGCCCCGTCGACAACACCGGGTTCGATATGCATGGGTAGTTCCTTTTTGGGCTGCCCCTCCGGCAGCGTGAGTGCCGCGATTGCGGCTTTGGACGGTCCTATGGCAGGTTTCCTGACTCGTGGGTCACTGCGCGTCCGGCCTTCCCGGCCCGATAGGGGCCAGTGGCTTCCCGTGGCGCTCACCACTTACAGTTGCGGGGGCAGTCCGGGCATCGCACCCGGTTCCCTGTTGCCGTCACCCGAAAGTGACACCATAGGCGTTTCGTATCGCCGCCAACCGATTTCGGCGCAAGTTCAAAAACGACACTCAGCCGCTTGCCAGCGGTCCATAGAGGATCAGGGCCGGGTGATCGCTGACCCCCTCTGACAACTGCACTGCAAGCGAGCGCATTGTGTGCCGCTCGATATGCTGCGCCGGGGTGCTGATGCCTTCGGCAAGGATCGCGGGGGTATCGTCGGGCAGGCCATGCTGCTTCAGCAGTGCCAGCAGCTTGGGAAAGGTCCGCTTGCCCATGAACACAACCGTGGACGCCGTTGCATCCGCAAGCGCAGCCCAGTTCATGTCCTCGGGCAAGGCGCCCGTCACATCATGGCCGGTGATGAATTGCACCCGGCGCGCGGTCAGGCGGCGGGTCAGTGGAATACCGGCAGCGGCGGCGGCAGCGCAGGCCGAGGGCACGCCGGGGATGATTTCATAGGCGATGCCCGCGTCGCTCAGCGCGATCAGTTCTTCCTCCAGCCGCCCGAAAATGCCCCCATCGCCGGATTTCAGCCGCACGACGCGCCCCCCCTCGCGCGCATAATCGACCAGCAGGCGGCTGACATGGTCCTGTTTGGGCGAGGGCCGCCCCGCGCGTTTGCCGACGCCGACAAGATCGGCCCCCGCGCGCGCATGCGACAGGATAGGACCAGAGGACAGGTCGTCGAACAACACCGCATCGGCCCGTTTCAGGCGGTCCACCGCCTTCAGCGTCAGCAACTCGGGATCGCCCGGCCCCGAGCCGACGAAGCTGACAAACCCGGTCATGCGCTTTCGTCCTGCGTGATAAGATGAAAGAATGTCCCCGAGGCATGCCCGCGATGCGAGCCGGTCTCGGGCACCAGCCCGCCATCGGCATCGCGCACCTCGGCCAAGGGCGCGTCTGGCTGCTCCAGGATGCTGCAATAGTGAAATTCGTGCCCGCGCAACGCCGTGCCCGGCGTAAAGCCCGGCATGGGCGCGCTCAGAACAGCGCGGCGATAGCCAAGATGAAATTTGCGCGTCTGATAGCTGGTCACAAGCCCAAGCAAGCCCAGCATCTGGTGGCGGGTGCCGTCCTTGTCGATCAGCGCGTCGCCCATGGCCATGTAGCCGCCGCATTCGCCATGCACGGGGCGCGTTTCGGCATGGCGGCGCAGGCCGGTGCGGAAGCTCTGCGCGCCCGCCAGCCTGCCTGCATGCAACTCCGGGTAGCCGCCGGGCAGCCAGACCAGATCGGCGGTCGGGTCCGGTGCCTCATCCGCGAGTGGCGAGAAGGGCAGGATTTCGGCGCCCGCGTTGCGCCAGCCTTGCAACAGGTGCGGGTAAGTGAAGGAAAACGCGGCATCGCGCGCCAGCGCGATACGCTGGGCCGGGGGGCGCGGCAGCGACGCGGGGAGCGCACCCTGCCGCGCTCGGCCCGCGGCGGCAGCACGGATCGCGCCCAGATCCACATTGGCGCGCAGAAAGGCGGCATAATTGCCGATGGCGGCGTCCAGATCGGGGTGTTCCACCGCCTGGATCAGGCCCAGATGCCGTTCGGGCAAGGCCAGATCTCCGCGTCGGGGCAGCACGCCCAGAACCGGCAGACCGGCGCGCTCCATCCCCAGCCGCGTCAGCCGCTCATGCCGGGCCGAGGCCACGCGGTTCAGGATAACACCGGCAAAGGGCAGATCGGGCATGTAGCTGCGAAACCCCAGCGCCGTGGCCGCTGCCGATTGCGCCTGTCCGCCAACATCCAGCACGAGCACCACTGGCCAGCCCAAAGCCTGCGCGGTTTCGGCGCTGCTGCCAAAGCCTTGCTGCCCGCGCGTGGCAACGCCGTCGAACAGCCCCATCGACCCTTCAGCCAGACACAGATCGCTGCCCATCGCCTGCGCGGTGATCGCCTGCCACAGCTTGGCGCCCATGGCCCAGCCATCGAGGTTGAAGCTGGCCCGCCCGCAAGCGGCCTGATGAAAGGCGGGGTCAATGTAATCCGGCCCGGATTTGAACGGCTGGATGGTCAGGCCATCCTCGGCCAGCGCCCGCAGCAGGCCCAGCATGACGGTTGTCTTGCCGGTCCCCGAAGCGGGAGCAGAGATCATCAGGCCCTTCATATGCGTTCACCCATGATCGGTCTCCTCGGTCCAGCTGGCCCAGGGGCTGTCGGCGCTTTGCGGGCGGTAGCGGCGGTCGTAATCGGCGGCGTAAAGGCAGCTTTCATCAAAGCCTTCGCCCGCCAGCGCCGGCCCGACAAGGATCAGCGCGGTGCGCTGGATGTCGCCTGTCAGCTTGCTTTCGATATCGACCAGCGTGCCGCGCAAGATCGGCTCATCCGGCCAACTGGCGCGGTAGACAATGGCAACCGGGCAGTCGGGGCCATAAGCCGGGGTCAGGTCGGTAACCACGCGGTTCAGGTTCTGGATCGACAGGTGAATGGCCAGCGTGGCGCCCGTGGCGGCGAAATTTGCCAGCGTTTCGCCCTTGGGCATGGTCGAGGCGCGGCCCGATGTCCGCGTCAGCACCACCGATTGCGCCAGACCCGGCAAGGTCAGTTCCGCCCCCAGCGCCGCCGCCGCCGCTGCAAAGGCGGGCACGCCGGGCGTGACGGAAACGGCGATGCCCTCGGCGCGCAACCGCCGCATCTGCTCACCCATGGCCGACCAGACCGACAGATCGCCCGAATGCAGCCGCGCCACGTCCTGCCCCGCGTCATTGGCGCGGCGGATTTCGGCGATGATCTGGTCCAGATCCATGGACGCTGTGTTGAGGATGCGCGCCCCGTCCGGGCAATGGGCCAGAATGGCCTTGGGCACCAGCGACCCGGCATAGAGGCAGACCGGGCAACGGGCAATGATATCGCGCCCGCGCAGGGTCAGCAGATCGGGCGCGCCGGGTCCGGCCCCGATGAAATGAACGGTCATCTGGGGGTTCCTTCGGCAAGGGCACAGGTGGCAAGCCGGTCTTCGGCATGATGGCGCGGGCAGAGCAGTCGGGCGTGCGGGCCAGCAGCGGCAAGGGCAGCCGCTTCGGCGACGGACCCGGTGGCCCGTTCATGTGCGACCCGCGCAGAGCGTGTGTGCGTGACCTGCGCGGCAAGACTGTCGGGTGCAATGCCCTGCACCGGCACCCCAAGCGCCTGGGCCAGCGGGGCCAGCGCGGCGGTCTTGTCGTCTGCCGTGGCAAGCATATGCGGCGCATCAATGCCCGCAGCGGCGCAAGCGCGGGCCAGCGCGTCGCGCAGGCTGGCCATCCCGGCCCGTGTGGAAAAGCCGAACCCTGCGACGATCATAACCTGTGGCTCCATTGCGTGATGGGATAGGCCGCGCGCCAGCCGCGTTTGGACCCGATGGGCACGGCGCTGGAAAGCTCCAGCCGCATCAGACTGCCGCCCAGCCGGGTGGCGATCCGGCCCAGCAACGCGTCGCTTTCCAGTGTGACAGCGTTGACAACCAGCCGCGTGCCGGGTGTCAGGGTTTCCAGATACGTCAACAACGCGTCTGACAGACCACCGCCGACAAAGACGGCATCGGGGGCGTCAAGACCGGTCAGCGCCTCGGGGGCTTGCCCTTCGATCACCACCAGCCGATCCACCCCCAGCCTGTCGGCATTGGTCCGGATCCTCGCCGCCCGGTCGCTGGAGCGTTCGATGCAGGTCGCGCGCAGGCTGGGGTTGGATAGCAGCCATTCGATCGCAACAGACCCGGACCCGCCGCCGATGTCCCAAAGGTGCTCGAACGGGCGCGGGGCAAGCGCTGCCAGTGTCATCGCGCGCACAGGCGCCTTGGTGATCTGGCCGTCATGGCCGAACCAGTCATCCGCGCGCCCGGCCACCAGCGGAAGCGCCGCGCCGCTGCCCGCAACGCGGATCGCCACGCAAACCGGGTGGGCAAAGGCATGGCCCGCCAGCGCCTCTGCCGCGCAGGTCGTCATCCGCTCGCGCGGGCCGCCAAGCGCTTCCAGAACCGTGCAGGCCGACGCGCCAAAGCCGCAGCCGTCCAGGTAGGCCCCGAGCAGGGCGACCGCCGACCCGTCGCGCAACGTGGCAATGATCTGGCGCCCCGGCGCAAGATGCGGCTGCAACCGGCTAAAGGGGGCGGCATGCAGGCCCAGGCACAAGCTGCGTTCCAGCGCCCAGCCCAGCCGGGCCGCGGCCAGTGAAAACACGGACCGACCGGGCAAGGCGCGCCATTCGGCCGACGTGAGGTGCCGGGTCAGGACCGTCCCGGCCCCGAACCAGAACGGATCGCCCGATGCCAGAACCACGGTCGGCGTGCCGCGCCGGGCCATCAACACCGCTATCCCGTCAGCGAAGGGCACGGGCCAGACAATGCGCTCGGCGGTCATGTCCGGCAGCAGCGACAGGTGGCGCTCGGCGCCCATGACGCATTCTGCCTGTGCCAGCGCGTTGCGGCTTGCGCTGCACAGCCCATCCGGTCCATCTTCGCCCAGGCCGATCAGGGTCAACCACGGAATGTCAGACATGCGCAAGAACCTCCTTGTCCTTGGCGGAACCACCGAGGCCCGCACGCTCTGCGCAGCGCTGGCCGATGCGGGGATCGCGGGCACCGTGTCGCTGGCCGGGCGCGTCGCGCGGCCCGCGCCGCTGGGGCTGCCCTTGCGGATTGGCGGGTTCGGCGGGGTCGCGGGGTTGGTGCGCTATCTGCGCGCGCACGGGGTCACGCATGTCATCGACGCCACCCATCCCTTCGCCGCGCAGATGAGCCGCAATGCCGTTGCCGCCTGCGCGCAGACCCGGACGCCGCTGATCGCTCTGACCCGCGCGCCTTGGATGGCGCAAGGCGGCGACCGCTGGACCGAGGTTGCCAACATTGCCGCGGCGGTCAAGGCCCTGGCAGGCGCGCCGCGCCGGGTGATGCTTGCCCTCGGGCGCATGCATCTGGACGATTTCGCCGCCAACCCACAACACAGCTACCTTCTGCGCCTGGTCGATCCTCCAGCAGCGCCCTTGGCCTTTCCAGAAGCCGAGGTGATCGTGGATCGTGGTCCCTTCACCCGCGCGGGCGACAGGGCCCTTCTGGAACGTCACCGGACCGAGCTTGTCGTGTCGAAAAACGCGGGTGGCAGCGGTGCGCGCGCCAAGATCGACGCCGCGCGCGACCTTGGCCTGCCGGTGCTGATGATCGCGCGCCCGGTGCTGCCGCCGCGCACAGAGGCCTACACGGTCGCCGATGTGCTGCACTGGCTGGATCATGCGCCCACCGATCTGGGTGTATAGACAAACGGGGCGCCCTTGCGGTCGATCACGCGGGTGGTTGATGCGCCCACCAGAACCACCGTGCGCATATCGGCCATGTCTGGCGTGCAGGCGGCTAGCGGCACGACGCGCAGGCTTTCATCCGGGGTCGAGACCGCACGCGCAAAGATCACGGGACGGTCGTCGCGGCAGGCATCCTGCAAGATGTCAAGCGTGCGCGCGAAGCCCTCGGGCCGCGCGCGCGAGCGCGGGTTGTAGAAAGCCATCGCGAAATCGGCATCTGCGGCAAGGCGCAGGCGTTTTTCGATCAGTGCCCAGGGTTTCAGGTTATCGCTCAGATTGATCGCGCAGAAATCATGCCCCAGCGGCGCGCCCGCCCGCGCCGCCGCGGCCAGCATCGCGGTAATGCCGGGCAGCACGCGAATGTCCAGATCGCGCCACGCGTCAAGGCCCGTCTCGACCGCCTCGAACACCGCCGCGGCCATGGCAAAAACGCCCGGATCGCCGGAAGAGACGACGACGACCTGCCGCCCCGCGCAGGCCATGTCGAGCGCGTGCTGCGCGCGTTCCAGTTCGACCCGGTTATCCGAAGGGTGCAGCGTCAGGCCCGGTCGCGGGGCGACCCGCGCGACGTAGGGGATGTAGCCGACCACGTCGGTCGCCTGCGCCAGCGCCGTGCTGACCTCTGGCGTGACAAGCGCTTCTGCGCCCGGCCCAAGCCCTGCGATTGTCAACGTGCCGGTCACGGACGCCTCCCATGGCCATGCACCACGATGATCGAGAAATAGGGCGTGACCCGATCCCCCGCCTCGGACAGTTTTTGTACTTTCTGTTGCGGCATCGCGGCGTATTCGACCAGCCAAGCTGCGTCAAACCGCCCAGCCCGGCGCAAGGCGCGGCGCACCCTGTCGATATTGCGTCCGATCTTCATGATGATCAGCGCATCGGCCCGGCGCATATGCTCGACCAGAACATCCTCTGGCAGTGTGCCCATCAGCACGCTGAGCACATCGTCGCCCCAGGTGATGGGCGCGCCCGTGGCGGTCCAGGCCGCGCTCATCCCGGTGATGGCGGGCACGACCTCGACCTGGTAATGTTCCGTCAGGCGGGCATGCAGATGCATGAAGGATCCGTAGAAGAACGGATCCCCCTCGCTGACGATGACGACATCTTCCCCGGCGTCCAGAATGGCCCGCAGGCGCGTGACACAGTCCTGATAGAACCCCGATAGAATGTCGTTGTAGCGCGGATCGGTCAGGGGCACTTCGGTTGTGACCGGGTATTCCAGCGCGATCTCGGTCACATCGGCGCGCAGCAGCCCGTCCAGAATGCGCCGCGCCTGCCCGCTGCGACCTGCCTTGCGAAAATAGGCCACATGCCCTGCATTGCGCAGCAGGCGGTCGGCGCGCACTGACATCAACTCTGGGTCGCCCGGCCCAAGGCCGACACCGAAAACCGTGCCGGTGGGTGCTACGGCGCGGGTCATTCCTGCCGGCTCGCAATAGCGTTGATCGCCGCGACGGTGATGGCACTGCCGCCCAGACGCCCCTCGACGATGCAGCAGGGCACCGGTTGATCGGCCCAGAGCGCGTCCTTGCTTTCACGCGCGCCGACAAAGCCGACCGGGCAGCCGATGATCGCGGCTGGGCGCGGGCAATCCGGGTCTTCGAGCATGTTGAGCAGGTGAAACAGGGCCGTGGGCGCATTGCCGATGGCCACCAGCGCCCCGGCCAGATGCGGGCGCCACAATTCCAGCGCGGCGGCTGAGCGGGTATTGCCCATCTCGCGCGCCAGATCGGGAATGCCGTCGGCTTGCAGGGTGCATATGACCTCGTTCTGCGCAGGCAGACGGGTGCGCGTTATCCCTTCGGATACCATGCGCGCATCGCAAAGGATGGGGGCCCCGGCCCCAAGTGCCGCGCGGGCGGTGGCGGCAAAACCCGGCGAAAAGCGGATATGCTCTTCCAGCCCGACCAATCCGGTGGCATGTATCATGCGCACTGCGATCGGTTCCTCGTCGGGATCAAACCGCGCGAGATTGGCCTCTCGGCGGATCGTGGCGAAGCTTTCGGCATAAATCGCCGCGCCGTTCATCTCATAGTGATAAGGCATTCAGGGCGTCCCGGTAAGGTCAGACAGGTCTTCGGGGGAAAGCCCCGTTGCCACCGGCTCTTCCCAAGGCGCGGCGTCATGTGCAAGATCGAAATGTCCATCCCGGCCCGTCAGCGTCAGATTCGCGCGGCGCGGCCAGGCGCAGCCCTTGGCGCAGCCCGACACATGCAGGCTGCCGCTGACGCGGTTGGCCAGACGCGCCGCCAGTGCGCGGGTTGCGACCGTGGCTTGCGGGCAAAGCGGCGCGCCGGGGCAGGCATGCACCCGCAACAGCGCCGCATCGGGGCCAGAGATGAACCCGTCGAGAGCGCGCGCATCGGTGCCAAGCAGCCAGAACAGCCGCCCCGGCATGACGCGCATCTCAAGCAGACCGGGCAGGTCCATCGCCGCGTCCAGCCGGTCGGCGGGCAGGGTTCCGAAGGGCGCGCCCAGGATCAGCCCCTCGGGCGTTGCGCCGGGCGCAAGCGGCGCGGCTTGCGGACGCGGCTGCGTGGTTTGCCAATGACCCGCCATGGGCGTTCGGGCCAGGTGCCGCGCCATGCGGCCCGCTTCCGCCCCGCCCGTGTCGATGAACCATTGCGCCATGTCCAGCAGGGCGTCGATGGCGCCGTTTTCCCTGACGGGCCAGCCCTTTGCGGCGCCATCGGCCCGAAGAAGCAAACCACCACCGGCATCACGCTCGAAGCGGAAATCGGCAGAGCAATCCGCAAAGCGGCTCGCCGCGCCGGTGTCCAGCGCGAAGCCCATCTTGTCGGGCAGCGCCAGAACGCGTGGCAAGGCGTCCATCAGGCGACCATAGAGCCGGTCGGTCACATCGCCCGGCTGCCAGTCCGGGGCCATCAGCACGTTGCGATGCGCTTCAACCGCCGGGTCGTGATCCAGAAGGTTCAGATCCGCCAGCCCCGCCAGCACATCGGGATAGTCTGCATCGGACACCGCGCGGATTTGCAGGTTCGCTCGCGATGTCAGGTCGAGCGTTCCATTGCCGTAGCGCCGGGCCAGCGCGCACAAACCCCGCACCTGCGCAGGGGTCAGCGCCGCGCGAAATGGGCGCACCCGCACCACAAGACCATCGCCCGACCGCATGGGCCGATGCGCGCCCGGGCACCAGCCCTTGACGATGGGCGTTTGCGGATCGGGTTGGATCATGTCGCGGCCTCTTGGTCCAGCCCGGCAAGGATGGAATTGCGCCGCGACTGCCAAAGCCCGGCGTCTTGCAGCGCACGGAAGGTGTCTTGCATCGCGGTGCAGGCCTCTGCGTTGGCTTGTTGCAAGAAGGCGCGCGTGTCGGGATCGCCCAGCGTTGCCTCGTAATAGGCATCGAACAGGTGCGGACCGACTACGCCCGCAAGATGCGCGAATTCGGCCATATGCGCCAGCGTCGCGGCAATTTCAGCCGCCCTGCGAAAGCCATGCGCGCGCATTCCTGCAATCCAGCGCGGGTTTGCGGCACGAGCGTTCACGACGCGGGCGATTTCTTCGGGCAGCAGCCGGGCGCGCGGCGCGGCCGGGTTGGTTGCGTCCAGATGGTAGAGCGTCGCGCGCCCGCCGGTGATAGCTTGTGCAGCGGCAAAGCCTGCCTCATGCGCGGCATAGTCCGAGGCCAGCAGCAGATCGGTTTCGGGCAGATCCTGCGCGTGCACGAAACTGTCGGCCTGCGCCACGCGCGCTGTCAGCCCATCCACGTCCTGGTGCGCGCTGTCCCCGTCCAGCGCCCAGGCCGAGGCATCCAGCCAGGCCTGACCGGCGGCGCGGCGCGCCTCTGGCGTAAAGCTGCCAAGCGCGGCCCCCATACCCAGCCCGAAGCTGCCAGGCGCCGGGCCATAGACCCGTGCGGTGGGGGCTTGGTTGGCATAGGGGTTCCATTCGGGCGATTCGTCGCGCGCGGCCAGAACCCGCGTGGCCTGCGCGAACAGGGTCGAGAGCGTGGGAAACACATCGCGGAACAGGCCCGAGACCCGCAGCGTCACGTCCAGCCGGGGGCGGTCAAGCTCGGCAATCGGGATCACTTCCAGCCCCGAGACGCGCTCTGACTCCGTATCCCAGACCGGGCGCACACCCAGCAGGTGCAGCGCCATGGCAAATTCCTCTCCCGCTGTGCGCATGGTGGCCGACCCCCACAGGTCCACGATCAGCCCGCGCGGCCAGTCGCCATGTTCCTGAAGGTGCCGCCGCACCAGTTCCTCGGCCAGTTTCACGCCTTGGGCATAGGCGGCGCGGGTCGGCACCGCGCGCGGGTCGGTGGTAAACAGGTTGCGTCCCGTGGGCAGCACATCATGCCGTCCCCGATACGGGGAGCCGGCAGGGCCTGCGTCTATGCGCCGCCCGTCCAGCGCGGCCAGCAGTGCCGCGGCCTCGGCCCTCGCAGAGGGGGCGGCATCGAACGCGCCCGCGTCCTGCGGCGCGCGGCCCCAGACATGCAGCCCTTCGCCGAATTGGCTTTCCTTGATATCGCAGACGAAACGGTCGATCCGGGTGATCGCCTCGGCAGTAGAGGTCGCGCGCGCAAGGCCCAGATCATCCTCGACCCCGAGGGCCTGCGCTTCGGCGCGGATATCGGCTTGCAGGCGCGCGCGGCGCTTGGGGTCCAGCCCATCGGCAGTGGAAAATTCGTCAAGCAGCGCCTCAAGGCGCGCCAGCCGGTCGGGGGTGCTCGACGCGCGCAGCGGCGGCGGCACATGGCCCAGCGTCACCGCGCCGATGCGGCGCTTGGCCTGTGCGGCCTCGCCCGGATCGTTGACGATGAAGGGATACATGACGGGCAGCGCCCCGGTCAGCACCTCTGGCCAGCAGTTTCCCGACAGGGCCACGGATTTGCCGGGCAGCCATTCCAACGTGCCATGCGCGCCGATATGCACCAGCGCATCGACCCGGTTTTGCAGCCACAGGTAAAAGGCGACATAGGCATGGCGCGGGGTGCGCGACAGGTCGTGATATTCGTCATCGCGCTGCGCAGGCGTGCCGCGTTCGGGTTGCAGCGCGACCAGCGCAGTGCCGCAGTCGAGTGCCGCGATGTGAAATGCGTCGCCGCGCACCGCCGCGTCATCTTCGGGCGCGCCCCATGCGGCATGCAGATCGCGTTGTAGCGCTTTGGGCAAGGCGGCCAGCTGGCGGCGGTAGTCCGCAAGCGGCAGGGCCATGCTGCGGGCCAGAAGCCGGGTTTCCAGCTCGGGCATGTCGGCGGGCACCGCGTATCCGGCCTGCGCAAGATCCTTCAGGATCGCGCGGGCCGAAGCCGGGGCGTCGAGGCCCACGGCGTGGCCCATGTTCCAGTCCTTGCCGGGATAGGTGGATAGCACAAGCGCGACACGGCGCGCGGCCACCGGGCGCGCCGCCAGGTCCAGCCACCCGCCCACACGGGCAACCACGGCAGCACTGCGCTCGGCATCGGCGCTATGCACAAAGCGCGCGAATTGCAGATCGGCGTCGCGCGGTTCGGGCTCCTTGAAAGACACGACGCCCGCCATCAGCCGCCCGTCGACCTCTGGCAACACCACATGCATGGCCAGATCGGCAGGCGAGAGACCGCGTTCGGCCCCTTCCCACGCCGCACGGGTCGCGGTGGAGAGTGCGACCTGAAACACCGGCACATCGCCCGCATCGAGCGGAGAGGTGCCATTCCCCCCCTTGCCGCTGAACGCGGTCGCGTTGACGATGGCATGGGGGGCGTAGCCGCGAATATGGCGCGCCAGCCAGCCCGCCACGTCGGGCGCTTTCAGCGACGGCGCGAAGACCGCGCGCACATGGCAGCCTCGCGCGCGCAGCGCGTTTACCAGCGCATGGATCGGTGCAAGATCGGCCGCGACAAGGTAGGAGCGGTAAAACACCAGCAGAACCCGGCGCGCGGCGCCTGATGTGTCGTTGGACGTATCGTTGGGCATGTCGACCAAGGGACAACACACGCCATGCTCCGGGGTCCAGACCCCGACAGCGGGAATGGTCTTGGCCCCGCGTACCGGGGCGGCGTAGAACCCCGCAGCCAGCGCCATTTGCGCCAGCGCCGCCTGCGCGGCGACAGCGCCCCCAGTGTCGCAATAATGCGCCAGCCGCCGCAAGGTCGAGATCGGCAGGGTCGACACCTCGTCAAGCCGTGGGTCGGCACGCCCGTCCGCGGGCAGCACCGCGACGGCGATACCCTTGCGCCGGGCAAGGGACACGACCTGCTGTATTCCGTAGTCCCAGTAAGGAATGCCGCCGATCAGGCGGATCAGGATGCCCTTGGCCCCTGACAGGGTGTTGTCGACATAGGTGTCCACCGACAGCGGATGCCGCAACGCGGTGAGATTGGCAAGCCGCAGGCTGGGCAGCTTGCCGTCCCGCCCGCCGCCGCGCCGCCAGCCTTCGGCGAAGGCACCAAGGTCGCTGTCGGAAAACGACAGCACCACTAGGTCGGCCGGGTCCTGACGCAGGTCGGTCGGGGTGTCTGTTTCTTCCAGACCGTGGCTTTCGCGGAACACGACATGCATGGCGGTGGAACCGGTATGTCAGGCTTGTTGCGGCGTGGGGGCAAGCAGTGACCGGATGGCCGCCGCGTCGATATCGTGATGCTCGGCAATCACGACCAGGCGGCCCGCGCGTGGCTCTGTCGGGGACCACGGGCGGTCATATTGGTGGCGCACCCGCGCGCCCACCGCCTGCACCAGCAGGCGCATTGGCTTGCCGGTCACGCTGGCATAGCCCTTGATGCGCAGGATGTTATGCGCTTGCGCCAGCCCTTCGATGGCCGCCACCAGATCGGCCGGGTCGGCCAGTTCCGGGATATCCACGACGATGGAGGCGAAATCGTCATGTTCATGGTCATCATGCCCGTCATGATGCGACGGGCGGGCGTCAAGGTCATTCTCGGCGGCGGCTTCCAGCCCAAGGATGATGCGCGGGTCCACCACGCCTTCGGCCACCTCGACCACCGGGATCGGGCGCGGCGCATGGGCGGCGATGTGGGCGCGCGCCTTGGCCACGCCGTCGGGGCCAGCCAGGTCGGGCTTGGTCAGCAAGACGATATCGGCGCAGGACATCTGGTCCTCGAACACTTCTGAAAGCGGGGTGTCGTGGTCGATGCTGTCATCGGCGGCGCGCTGCGCGTCCACCGCCGCGACATTGGGCGCGAAGCGGCCCGCGGCAACGGCTTCGGCATCGGCCAGCGCGATCACGCCATCGACGGTGATTTTCGAGCGGATATCGGGCCAGTCGAACGCCTTCAGGAGCGGCTTGGGCAGCGCAAGGCCAGAGGTCTCGATCACGATGTGATCTGGGCGCGGGTCCATCGCCATCAGCGCTTCGATCGTCGGGATGAAATCATCCGCGACGGTGCAGCAGATGCACCCATTGGCCAGTTCCACGATATTCTCTGCCGGGCAGTTCGGGATCGCGCAGCCTTTCAGAATATCGCCATCGACGCCCATGTCGCCGAATTCGTTGACGACCACGGCCAGCCTGCGACCGCCGGGATTCTGCATCAATTGCGAGATCAGCGTGGTCTTTCCCGACCCCAGAAAGCCGGTGATCACCGTGACAGGAAGTTTTGCGAGCGTGGTCATGTTTAGGCCTCCGGGGGCATGGTCATGGGGGGAAGACGGGCAACGCAATTGCGTTTGAAATGTTCGGGGCGTTCACGCCAGGGAATGATGCCATCGGCGCTGTGATGATACTGCGCAGCACCGGCCAGAATCATGTGCGGATGCGACATTTCATCGACATTCGCGAACACATAGCTCCATTTCGCATCGCCGCCGCGCAGCGCCACGGTGCAGCCATGGTCGCAGTTCTGTAAACACTCGACCGGGGTGATGCGCAGGCCGTCGGTGGGTTGCAGCGCAACCAGCCTGTCATACAGCGCTTGTCCAGGGCGGCGTTCATCCGCCGGGATGTCCATCCCACGCCGACATTTTATGCAAACCAGCAGCTCTGTCGCTGGCAGGCCATTGGTAGTCATCTCGTCTGTCCCATCACGATGGAACGCGGGTCAAATGACGGAACCTGCCGCATCGCGCGGCATCATCCCGACACCGGAACACCCCGTCCGGTTTCCTACGGCACGTGTTGGCAGGTCTCCCGGCTTGCGGATCATGGGCCTTGGCCCAGTGGCTGCTCAGCCTTCCCGGCTATTGCCAGTGGCTTTGAGCAGCCCTCTCCGGTCACGGTCGCGGGGGCGGCTGCGCTTGACCGCGTGTTTTGCGGCTGCACATTCCCTTTTCACCTGTGTAAACAGGCACCAACACCGTGCAGTCAGATGCGCCCAATCGCCCCGGCTTGTCAAGAAAGAGGTTGCCCATGTCCGACGACGAAAACCAGCGTCACAATGAAAAGATGCGCAAGATAAAGGCCGCGCGTGACAAGATGATGCAGACCAAGACCGAGCGGAAGGGTCTGATCATGGTGCATACCGGCAGCGGCAAGGGCAAGTCGTCCTCCGGGTTCGGGATGGTCATGCGCTGCATCGCGCACCATATGCCCTGCGCGGTCGTGCAGTTCATCAAGGGCAACTGGGAAACTGGCGAAAGAACCTTCCTGCGCGAGCGTTTCGCCGATGAATGCCGTTTTTTCGTCTCTGGCGAGGGGTTCACCTGGGAAACGCAGGATCGCGCGCGCGACATTGCCGCGGCGCAAAATGGCTGGAGGATCGCGAAGGAACAAATTCTTGACCCGGACATTGGGTTCGTGCTGCTCGACGAGATCAATATCGCCCTGCGCTACGATTACCTAGATATCGACGAAGTGGTGAATTTCCTGCTGCATGACAAACCGCAGATGACGCATGTCTGCCTGACCGGCCGCAACGCCAAGCCAGAGCTGATCGAGGCCGCCGATCTTGTCACCGAGATGACACTGGTCAAGCACCCGTTCCGCGACGGGGTCGTGGCGCAGAAAGGGGTCGAGTTCTAGGCCATGGGGCGCGCGGTGATGATTCAGGGCACCGGCTCTAACGTGGGCAAGTCGATGCTGGTGGCGGGCCTGTGCCGTGCGGCGCGGGCCCGCGGGCTGTCGGTGGCACCGTTCAAGCCGCAAAACATGTCCAACAACGCGGCAATTGCGCAAAACGGCCATGAAATAGGCCGGGCGCAGGCGCTTCAGGCCCGCGCCTGCGGGCTGGCGCCGCAATCCGACATGAACCCGGTGCTGCTGAAGCCGCAAACCGACACCGGCGCGCAGGTCATCGTTCAGGGCAAATGGCTGACCACGGCCCGCGCGCGCGATTATGCGCAGTTGAAGCCGCAATTGCTGGGCGCGGTGCTGGACAGTTTCGCGCGGCTGCGCGCGGCGCATGACCTTGTGATCGTCGAGGGCGCGGGCAGCCCCGCCGAGATCAACCTGCGCCGGGGCGATATTGCCAATATGGGCTTTGCCACGGCTGCCGATGTGCCAGTCGTTCTGTGCGGCGATATCGACCGTGGCGGAGTTATCGCGCAGATCGTGGGCACGCAAGCCGTGCTGCCCGCCCCGGATCGTGACCGGACCAAAGGCTTTGTCATCAACAAGTTCCGGGGCGATCCTAGCCTGTTCGATGATGGCTATCGAATGATCGAAGCGCAGACCGGTTGGCCCGGTTTCGGCGTCGCCCCGTGGTTCGCCGATGCATGGAAATTGCCGGCCGAGGACGCGCAGGATATCGGTACGCCACAACGCAGCCACGGCTATCACATCGTCTGCCTACGCCTGAGCCGGATTGCCAATTTCGATGACCTTGACCCGCTGATGCAGGAACCGGGGCTGCGCGTGACCATGCTGGCACCTGGCCAGCCCATCCCGGCGGATGCCGATCTGGTCATCCTGCCCGGCTCGAAATCCACGCGCGGCGATCTGGCCTTTTTGCGCGCGCAAGGCTGGGATATCGACATTCTGGCCCATCATCGGCGCGGCGGGGCGGTGCTGGGCATTTGCGGCGGCTACCAGATGCTGGGGCACGAGGTCGCTGATCCTGACGGTCTGGAAGGTCCGGCGGGAACCACACCGGGGCTGGGCCTGCTGGACATTCGCACCCGGATGGGCGGCGACAAAAGCCTGCGCGAGGTGCAGGCGCTGCATGTCGCCACGGGTCAGAAGCTGCATGGCTATGAAATTCATATCGGCCAGTCCGACGGCCCCGACCGGGCCCGCCCCTTTGCCCGGATCGACGGGCAGCCAGAGGGGGCCGTGTCGCAGGACGGGCGCGTGACGGGCAGCTACCTGCATGGCATGTTCGCCGATGACGCCTTTCGTGCGGCCTGGCTGGCCGGGCTTGGCGCTGCACCGTCCCAGATGGGCTACGCGGCATCTGTCGATGCCACACTGAACGCGCTGGCCGCGCATCTTGAAACCCATCTGGATGTCGGCGGGCTGCTGGCGGTGGCGCGGTAGCGCTCAGCGCTGCTCCCACCGCGTCGTGGTGTTTTCTTGCCAGCTTGCGCGATGCAGCAACGGCGTATCGTCGTCAAATGCCGCGCGACCGACGCACAGATAGGCCGTGAAGCGCCAGCTTGGCGGCGCATCAAAAAGCCGCGCTATTCGGTCCGGGTCAATGATCGACACCATCCCGACGCCGAGATTGCAGGCCCGCGCCATAAGCCACAGCGCATGGATCGCCATGGCTGTGGATTGCTCCAGCGTCTGCGGCATGGTCTGCCGACCAAGGCCCGCGCCTTCGCTGGGCGCTGTTTCGGTGAAAACGGCCAGATGCTCGGGGGCTTCGTCCAGCCCGGCCAGCTTGAGGGCCAGATAGTCGGCGCGCCGCGCCTTGGAATAGCCTTCTGCCGCGCGTGCATTTTCTCGCACAAAATCGTCCCGGACACGCGCCCGCAGGTCGGGATCGACAACGCGCAGAACCCGCCATGGCCGGGCATTGCCGACAGAGGGCGCGCTGTCCATCGCGGCGCGCAACATGTCCAGTTCCGCGTCCGATACCGGCTCCGAGCGGAAATGGCGCACGTCGCGCCGCCATGTGAGCAATGCGCGCAGGGTGTCGCGGTGGTGTTGGGTCATTTGCATCAGGCGGCCTCCCTCACACGGTCTACCTGCGCTAGGCGTGCGATCCCGTCAAGCAGGGACACGGGAGCGCATGCGTCATACTCTGATCCCTGACACATGGGCTGCCGAAACCTCGGCTGCGAGGCAATGGATGACGAAGTCCCGGCGCGTCAGGTCAAGGGGCAGGATGGTGATCTGGGTGGCCAAGCCAGGGCAGGCCGGGTCATCGCAGGTGATTTCTGCCACGGAGCTGAGCGTCTGCGGGGGCACACCCAAGACCTCGCGCACCAGTCGCTTGATGCGTTGCCTGTGCCAGATCACACCGGCCGTCAGTCGGATATCACCGGCAAAGCTCATAGACTGGTGGGATTGGGGGCGTCGCCATAGATTGTGACGGGGTCAAACGTCTTGTCGCTTTCAGTGAAGCGCAGCGCGCCGCCGGCATCTGGCCCGACAGGCACGGCGCGGTAGAAGCACGACCTGTAGCCGACATGGCAGGATGCGCCAGACCCTGCTACGGCAACACGCAGCCAGATCGCGTCCTGATCGTCGTCAATCCGCGCCTCGATCACGCGCTGGACCAGACCCGAGGTCGCACCTTTGTGCCAGATCGACTGGCGCGCGCGGCTGAAGTAATGCGCATCGCCCGTCTGCAAGGTGAGGCACAGGGCGGCTTCATTCATCCAGCCCAGCATCAGCACCTCGCCACTGCTCGCATCGGTGGTAATGCAGGGCATCAGCCCATCCCCTCCGAATTTGGGGGCAAGGTTTGACCCTTCCTCGACTTCTTCGACCGAAACGCGGGGGTGGAAGTGGAGTTCGCGCATGTCTGGCCTTCGTTTGATCTCTTGCGACATGTAATGTTATAATATAACAATTATGCCAAGCCAGGGCCCGCAACCCGAAAGACGTCGCCATGATTTCGACCCCGATCCCCGTAACCCTGCTGACCGGCTTTCTGGGTGCGGGCAAGACCACGCTTCTGAATCGCCTGTTGCACGATCCGACTGCGGGCCGGGTGGCAGTTGTCGTCAACGAATTCGGTGATGCGGGGCTGGACCATGACCTGATAGAGGAAGCCGCCGAGGATGTCGTGCTGATGCCCGGTGGCTGTGTCTGCTGCTCGATCCGGGGTGATCTGTCCAAGACGCTGCTGTCCCTGCTTGCGCGGCGGGTGCGGGATGAACTGGCCTTTGACCGCGTGGTGATCGAAACCACGGGGCTGGCCGATCCCGGCCCGATCCATCACACGCTGCTGGTCGATCCGGTGCTGGCCCCGAATTACGCGCTGGACGGCACTGTGACGGTGGTCGATGCCGTGCTGGGGGTGGCAACGCTGGAGCGCCATGCCGAGGCACAGGCGCAGGTCGCCATGGCCGACCGGATTGTGCTGTCCAAACGCGATCTGGCGGATGCGGCTGGCCTTGCTGCGCTGGAGGCGCGTCTTGACCGGCTGAACCCCGGCGCGCCGCGTATTGTGGCCGATCAGGGCGCAGTGCCCGCGGGCAGCTTGTGGGGCCTTGGTGCCATGCGCAAACCCATGGCGCCGGATCACGCGCTGGTATGGCTGGCCCAACCTGCGGCGGATCCGCTGGCGGGGCTGTCGGGCATGACTGCGCCAAGGCCCAAGCCGGTTGATTTTGCTGCGCCCTCGCACCACGCCACCGATGATCGGATCGCCACCGCCTCGATCATGCTGGAAGCCCCGATCCCGGCCGAGATCTTCGATTTCTGGCTCGACACGCTGATTGCGCTGCGCGGAGCGCATATCCTGCGTCTGAAAGGGATCGTGCATATCAGGGACGTGCCGCAACCCTTCGTCTTTCACGGTGTGCAGCATATTTTCGAGCCGCCCGTCCCGCTGCAAAGCTGGCCAGAGGACGACACCATCAGCCGCGTGGTCATCATCGCACGCGACATGCCGAAATCCGATCTGGACGAAAGCCTGTCACTGCTGACCCTGCCCAAGCTGCCCGGGGCGGAGGATGCTGCAGGGCTGTCAGGCATGACCGTCCACACGCTGGAGCAGCCGTTCTGATGCCCCTGAAGCTGTTCAATTCGATGGGCCGGCAGGTCGCGCCGTTTGTACCGCAGGATGCGGGCCATGTGCGGATGTATGTCTGCGGGCCGACAGTCTATTCATATGCCCATATCGGCAATGCGCGGCCTGCGGTGGTATTTGACGTGCTGGCGCGCCGCCTGCGCGCGCTCTTCCCGCGCGTCACCTATGCGCGCAACATCATCGATGTGGATGACAAGATCATCGCCGCCGCCACAGCCGATGGCGTGGCCTGCGACGTGATCGCGGATCGCTTCACGCGGGCCTATC